>QMVF01000053.1 GCA_003660965.1 Microcaldota archaeon | reverse complement strand
TGACATCTGGGCGGTTTACGGCACCAAGCACATGGTAACTATGGCTAGGGAGCTGGGAGGAAGAAATTTGGCATTTTCAATAAATGCGGAGAGCTATGAGAAGGTTATGGTAAAGGTGAAGCCCACTGCAGCTGAGAAGCGGAAGAAGGGAAAGAAGGCAAAGCCCAAGTATGAGGAGAGGTGGAGAAAGTCGAGCCTTGAATTAGGTACAGGAGATATTGCAATTCCGCTGATGCTCGCAGTTTCGGCATTCAAAACCGGAAGCGTGATTGCACCAGTTGCAATAGTGCTTGCATCCACTGCTGCGCTTTATGGGGTGCTCTGGTACGTGCTGGAGCGAAGGGAGTTTTTACCTGCCTTGCCTCCTCTTGCAGGCGCGGGTACGGCTACTTTTATATTTGTAAGGCTGGTCGGGCTGTAAAATAAGGAATTATAAAGCATGGGGTCTGAAATATAGACGATAATATGGGAGATTACGAGAAGCTTCTTGACCGAGCTTACGAAGCAGTGCCCAAGCAGAGCAGTAAGGGAGAGAGGTTTGAGCTGCCCAGAGCAGAAGTAATGCCGCAGGGAAGTAAGACGGTTGTAAAGAATTTTGAGGCAATAGCAAATACGCTTAGAAGGCCTGCAAAAGATCTTATGAAGTACATGCAGAAGGAGCTGGCAGTTCCTACAACCAAGGAGGGCTCGCGGCTTGTGCTTCATGGAAAGTTCAATGCACGGGTGGTTAATGAGAAGCTAAAGAATTTCTATGAAATATTTGTAAGGTGCAAGGAATGCAAGAAGCCGGATACTAATATAATTACAGAGGAGCACGGAGTCAAGATGTTGGTGTGCGAGGCATGCGGTGCCCGCTCACCCGTGAGGGGATGATTTGGCAGAACCGGGAGAGGTTGTAAAAGTAAGAATTCCCAAGGAAGGGGAGATACTTGGAGAGGTTATAGACATAATGGGGGGCTCGCGCGTTCTTGTGCAGTGCAATGATGGAAAGGAGAGGCTTTGCAGAATTCCTGGTAAAATAAGGAGGTTTATATGGGTAAGGGAAGGGGATGTAGTAGTTGTCGAGCCCTGGGATATAGACGGGGATAAAAAGGGAGATGTTAAGTGGAGGTATACGCGGCTGCAGGCAGACTGGCTTAGGAAGAAGGGCTATTATAAGGGCTGAAGTGAAGGCACGAAAGGAATAATTAGGAGTTGTACTTATTCTAGAATATGGTTAGAAGGGAGTCTAAGAGGAAGAGGCCTAAAAAAGAGGAGAAGCAGCTTAAGGAGAAGAGCCTTATAGAGAGCGAGGTTTTTGACAAGGCAACTCTTCTGATTTTGAGCGATTTTATAAAACGGGGAGTTCTGCGTACGGTTGATTATCCAATAGCAAAGGGAAAGGAGGCAAACGTATTCAGAGCAAGCACTGCTGGAGGATATGCTGCTGTGAAAATTTACAGGATTGAAACTGGCAATTTCATAAGGATGCAGGATTACATAAGGGGAGATGTTAGGTTTTCTCAACTCCGCAGAGATAAGCGGAGCATAGTGAATGCATGGGTTAGCAAGGAGTTCAAAAATTTGAGAATATGCAAGGAGGCAGGGGTTAATGCGCCTGCACCCATTGGCTTTAAGAACAATGTGCTAGTTATGGAATTTTTGGGTGAGGAGGGCATTCCGGATTCAACCCTGCAGGCTGTGGGAAGCGATGAGCCAGAAAGGCATTGCGATTCTTTGCTTGAAGCAATTCGTAAATTATGGAAAGCAGGGTTTGTTCATGCTGACATAAGCGAGTACAATGTATTACTGCACAAGAATGAGCCTTATTTGATAGATGCGGGGCAGGGAGTTCTAAAAAACCATCCAAAGGCAGAGGAGTTTTTGGAAAGGGATATTGGCAATGTGTTGAAATATTTCGAGAAATATGGGGTGAAGCGGGAAAATGTGCTTGAGGGAGTTAGGGGGTGAAGGGAGTGGAGCATTGGAAAAGAATTTTATTTTAATGATTCATAGGATTGGCTATGAAAATCGTAAAGGCTGATGAAAAGGAAGCCATAGAGCTTGCCTCAGACTCATTGCAGGCAGGCGGAATTGTGATCTATCCAACTGACACTATTTACGGGCTTGGAGTTGATGCGCGCAATTTCATGGCAGTTAAGAGGTTGGATGAGCTTAAGAACAGGGAGGGAAAGCCCTTATCAATTCTTGTATCAGATATGGGAATGGCTGAACAGTATTGCCGGTTTACTCCGTTTGCAAAGAAGTACATAGAGCACTTGCTTCCGGGCCCGTATACAGTAGTGCTTGAGAGACAGGGAGATGGAATTGCATGGAATGCGGCGGGAGATACAGTAGGTATAAGGCTTCCCAATTATGAATTTCCTGTTTCACTTGTGCGCGGCCTGGGCTTCCCGATAACCTCAACCAGCGCAAACCTTTCAACAAAGCCCGCTCCATGCAAGGTTGATGAAATCGATGAGAAGATAAGAGAGGGAGTAGATGTTATAGTTGATGGAGGTATGTGCGAGTATAAGGAGGGCTCCACGGTAATTGATTTGAGGGGAAAGGAGGCAGTGGTTCTCAGAAGGGGGGCAGGCTATGAGCAATTTCTCAAACTGCAGAAAAGCATTCTATGAAGAGCTTGAATTTCGAATTCATCCAGATGTTTATGAGCCTTCTGAAGATTCTTTTGCCCTTGCTAGGCAGATAGGAAAAAAGGAGGGAGGAAGCGTGCTGGATGTGGGAACTGGATGCGGAATACTTGCAGTGATTGCAGCTGCCAGAGGGGCAGAGGTTGTGGGGGTTGATGTAAGCATAATTGCTATTGAAAATGCGGAATTCAATGCAGAGAGCAATGGGGTTGAATGCAGATTTAAGAAAAGCAATTTGTTTGAGAGGGTTGGAGGAAAGTTTGATCTTATAATGTTCAACCCTCCTTATCTGCCTACTGCGCCTGAAGAGATTGTGAAAGGACCCCTGAACCATGCATTTAATGGCGGGGCGGATGGAAGGGAGGTTATTCAACGGTTTTGCTCAAGCGCAGGCGAGTATTTGAAGCGAAATGGAAGGATACTTATGGTTGCAAGCAGTCTTTCCGGAATTGAGAAAAGTATAGAGGAGCTCCATAAAGCGGGTTTGAATTGCACGCTTTTGGAAGAAATTCCTATGTTTCAGGAAAGGCTTGCGGTTATTGAAGCAAGAGTGGTTGATGAAAATGAAAATACGGGTAGTTCTGGTTGAACCAGAGCATGACATAAATGTTGGTTTTTGCTCCAGAGCCATGAAGAATTTCGGCTTCCGCGAGCTGTATATAGTCAAGCCGAAAGCCCCGCTCGGTTTTGAGGCCCTGAAGTATGCAAAGCATGCACAGGATGTTTTCAAGCAGGCTAAGAGAGTAAAGAGCATGAAGCAGGCTCTGAGAGGATGCAAGCTAGTGGTTGGAACCACGGGGGTTGGAAAGAGGAGCAAGCAGGTTATACGAAATCCGATTTCAATAGCTGAATTGAAGAGAAGGCTGAAGGGAGAGAAAGGAAAGCTGGCTCTTGTACTCGGAAGAGAGGGAATGGGGCTTTCTCCTGATGAGATAGGCGGGTGTGATCTGCTTGCAAAGATTGAGAGCGATGGCAATTACCCGGTACTTAACCTTTCGCATGCGCTTGCAATTCTGCTCTACGAATTGCGCGGGACAAGAGGAGGGACTTGGGAGAATCTTGCTGAAAGGCGTGAAAGAAGGGAGCTGGTAAAGGCATTTGAGAGAATTGCAAAGAGAAGCAGTGCCAGAAACCCTTCAAAAATAACTGCTGCTTTCAAAAACATGGTTGAGCGCTCTCTGATCTCATCCTTTGAGGCACGCTCTATGCTTGCGGCTTTGAAAGAAGTGTAATTTTATAAATTAGGGAGGCATTAGTAAGGCATGGAAGAACTTACGCTTACTGAAGGCAAGGGCTCGCTTTACCTAAACGGAAAGCTGCTGGTAACAAGGCTTGAAGTGGAAAAATACGGGATTCCTGCAGTTGAGCTCGCGCTTCTTAGGAGAACTGAGAGCATACCCGATGCTCTTAATTTGCTTCCAGAGGCCCGAAGACTGCTTAAGAAATCACCTACCGCTGTAAAGGGAGTGAGTTTTTTGAAGGGCTCTAGCATCAACGAGGTTGAGAAAACGTTTGTTCATCATGTGCTCCCGCTTGTTGATGATAAGGGGAACAGGCATTCTCTTGATCTGGTAAGGTTTGGAAAAACCATTTATGGAATTTTCATAGATGGAAAGATAATTGCAACCAATGGAATGGCTGAGGAGCCCAAGGAGCTGGTTAGTGAAATTCTGAAGCTTACTGGAAAGCGGCTGGATGGGGCTGCTGTGGAAAGGCTAAATATGCTTTTGGAAAGAGTTGCAAATCTCAAAAGTTCACGTGACTATGTAATTCTTACTGTCGCTAAGAATTATGGAAAAAGAAGAATGGTTGCCTGAACTACTTGCTCTTCCTAGACTTCACTATTTTAACCTTGGAAGGTGTGAGAAGTATCTTCTCGTTGTCTATTCTCGCTATATCGCCGTCGAGCTTGATTACGAATTTCTTCAATTCAGCAACTATTGCCTTCAACTTTGCCTGATTCTTAGCCATTGGGGTTATGTTCAGAAGAATTATGTTCTTGTTCTTCAATTCCTCGGCAATAACTTTTGCATCAGCCTCGCTTTCAAGAGCAACTGGCTTCACATAGAAATCAGCGGCCTCGTGCATCATGTCCACGTTCTCAAGTTCGATCGTGTCCATGTACTCCTCAATATCCATATCCCTGCTCAAACCGAGAGCATGCGAAAGTTTCTGAAGCAGACTCATTTTCTCACCCCGATGAATGGCTACAAATCTTTCGTGATAAGCCTTAATAAGCTTTACTCATAATTTTTTCCAACGGTGGTGGGAAGTGGCAAGCTCCTTTGAAACTATTCTAAAGAAGGCTAGCATATTCAAGGAAAAGGACGTGCTGTCCCCACATTACCTGCCGGAAACCCTGCCTCACCGAGAGAAGGAGATTGACAGGATAATGCACATAGTCTCTCCAGCCCTCAGATGCAACCGCACCCAAAATCTGTTTGTCTATGGTAAGACGGGAACTGGAAAGACCAGCAGCGTGAAGTACGTTATGGAGCTTTTTGAAAAGGAGAGAACTCCTTCGCACATGCTCTATATGAACTGCAGAATATACAACTCCCGCTACAGGGTTCTTCAGCATGTGGTAAAGGAATTCGTTCCGCGGTTCTACAAGCCAGGATATGGGGTTTCATTCCTGTATGAGAAGATACTGGATTGGGTTGAGGAGGATGGAAAGTCTCTCGTAATTGTGCTTGATGAAATTGACATGGTGCGGGACTTGGATGATTTGATTTATACGCTCATAAGGTCGAATGATGATTTGAAGCGCGGCCATGTTTCGGTAATTGGAATTTCGAACAAGGTGAACTTCAAGGAGAAATTGACTCCTAGGAGCAAGAGCACATTGTGCGAAACTGAATTAGTATTCCCGCCCTACAACTCCCCGCAGCTCAAATCTATTCTCGAGCAGCGGGTGAAGCAGGCTTTTGAGCAGGGCGTGGTGGATGAGGAGGCTTTGAGCCTTTCTGCTGCCATAGCTGCACAGGAGACCGGGGATGCTAGGTATGCACTAAGGCTAATGCTAAGGGCAGGCGAGCTTGCTGAGCAGGCTGGAGAGAAGAGGGTTGAGGCATGCCAGGTAGAAGAGGCGAGGAAGAGCGTTGATGAGAATGTGGCAATTGATGCCATATGCACCCTGCCTGAGCACCAGCAGCTCGTGCTTCATTCCATCGCATGCCTCACTGCAGGTGGTGGAAAGTACTCAAAGCT
>QMVF01000052.1 GCA_003660965.1 Microcaldota archaeon | reverse complement strand
TTCATGCTTCAAAAGTGATCTGCATGCGATATGCATTGCTTGCATTGTGTCTGTTCCTACTGCTCCCAGCATCCAATGCATACTGGGCAGAAACTCTACGCGTAAAAGTACTAACTCCCCTGGGCTATGGAGTGCCGGATGCCACAGTTGAAGTAATGTATCAGAAGCAGGTGAGCATAGATTTAGGAGGCAGACTATACCCTGAGCCGGGCGAGCTTGATGGTAAGATTGTAGGGAAAACCAATTCTGAAGGAATTTTCGAAGTTGGCTTAATAGATTATGTTGAATTCGGGGAAACGCAGTTTTATTACGTAAAAGTTGGTAAGGAGCAGAGGCGCACCTATGTGGGAGAGAACAGGGTGAACCAGGCAAACGAACACGTTTTTTTCATGGACGCACCCATTCACCGCGTGATTTTAAGGGTGCGCGATGCATTTTCGCGCTCACTTGCAAATGCTTCAGTAACTGCAACTTGTGGTGATATGATTTCACAGGGCCTTACTGATTCAGGCGGCATTTACTCTTTCTTCGTGCAAACTCCTACAACCTGCGAGGTAAATTTGCTGTACGGTACAATAAGCTATACGGAAGCAGTTCACAATATAGAGGAGGATGTGACTGCGAACATGAACATGCCTGTCTACGATCTTTCAGTAATTGTAGTTGATGAGAGCGGCGAGCCCCTTGACGTTCCAATCTCCGTAAGCGGCTTTCCAATGGGAACTACTGATGAGGCAGGAAGATACACCATAAAGCAGTTTCCAGATTCAACCGCCTATGTGACCGTGGTTCACCAAAACAGGCAGCAGGTTACTCAGGTTGAATTAAGAAGCAACCAGCCAATTACAATAACCTTTGACCTCACCCCGCCTTCTATAAGCAACATAAATCACACGCTTGACGATTCAGGCATTGCCTATGTACGTGTAACTGTAGTAGACCCTGGTGCAGACCCCTCCGCGATTTCAGGAGTTTCCCTGCGCTATTCCACGAACAGGCGCGACTGGAAGCCCCTTCAAATGTACCCTGTAAGTGCCTACAACTATGAGGCAACCATACCTGCTCAGGAGCCGGGCACGCGCGTATTCTACATAGTTGAAGCACTTGATGCATATTCCAACAATGCAGTATCTGAAGAGTATCAATACAGAATTCCAGAAGAACAAGGGGGCGGGAACGGAGGCGGAGGCTTTGTTTCGCTAAGCGGCATCTGGTACATTCTAATTCCCCTAATAGTTCTACTAGCTGTAATACTTTTCAGATTAAAAACAGACTAGCGCCTCTCCCCATAATCCCGCAAGAACTTCAGATACTCCTGAAGCTGCTCCGCAGTTATGGAGGGCCTCCTTCTCTTAATTATTTCATTCAAATCAGCTGCGCTGAGCTTAGCCTCCTCCCCTTTCAACTTAGCCCTTACCAAACCCATTCTAGCCTCCTGACATACTGAAACTATATCCGCACCGCTGAAGCTCTCGGTTTTAGAGGCAAGCGCATCCAGATCAATATCCATCAAGTCCAGCCCGCTCAACCCGTTCTTGAAAATCTCCTTCCTAGCCCTTTCATCAGGCGGGGGTATGTACATTATTTTATCAAACCTTCCAGGCCTCATCAAAGCAGAGTCTATCATTCCTGGCTTGTTGGTAGCTCCCACCAGCATAACCTTTTTCAGCTCCTTCACCCCGTCCATTTCATTGAGCAGCTGGGCAACTATGCTCTCAGTCAGATGGCTTGCGTACATGCCCCTTGAAGGTGCAATTGCCTCAATTTCATCTATGAATATAAGTGCGGGCGCATTCTCCTTAGCCCTGTTGAAAGTTTCCTTAATCACCTCAACCGCGCCCGCATAGCCGCGCTTGAGCATGCTCGCTCCGCTTATTTGAAGGAATGAAGCCTTGAGCTCATTTGCAGCTGCCCTTACAATCATAGTCTTGCCGCAGCCGGGCGGGCCGAAGAGCAGCAGACCCTTTGCAGGTCTGATTTTGTACTGCTTCATCAAATCCTCGTGCATAAGCGGCAGTTCAATTGCTTCCAGCAGCGCAGTCTTAACATCATCAAGCCCCACCACATCCTCCCACTTAATCTTGCTCTCCCTTTCCTCAGGCTCCTCCTCCCTCTTCACCATGCCGCTCCGCCTTTCAAAATCAATTCTGAACCGCTCATAATCCTCGAGCGAGGAGAGCGATACGCTGGGCTTCATGCTCTTTATCACCGACTTGAAGTCCTTCATTTTGATAGGCGTAACTTTCTTATTTCTGGCAGCCCTTCTTGCAGCGCTCCTTGCAGCCTCCCTGCATATATTTGCTATGTCCGCACCGGAATACCTTTCAGTTTTCTTTGCAAGCTTCTTGAAATCAACACTATCGTCAATCGGCATATTGCGCGTGTGCACCTCGAATATGCTCTCCCGTGCCTTCACATCAGGCAGGGACACGTAGATGATCTTGTCCAGCCTGCCGGGCCTGAGCAATGCAGGATCCAGCTGATCAGGTATGTTAGTAGCACCTATTACAATCACATTCTGCTTGGTTCTGAACCCATCCAATTCCTGCAGGAAAAGGCTCATCACACGCGGGCCAACATCATCAGCCCCATACCTCTCCCTTCTCTTCCCAATAGAATCGATTTCATCAAAGAACAGGATGCAGGGTGCGTTCTTGCGCGCAACCTCGAAAAGCTGGGTAATGTTCTTCTCACTCTCACCATACCACTGGGAAAGCAGTTCGGAGCACTTTACATAATAAAAGCCCACATCAAGCTCCTTGGCAAGCGCTCGCATTATCAGAGTTTTGCCAGTACCCGGAGGGCCGAACAGCAGAATGCCTTTAGGTGGATGGATGCCGTAGGCAACTGCCAAATCCTTGCGCTTCATTGGCCAGACTATGGTTTCAACCAGCTCATCCTTCAAATCCTCATAACCGCCCACCTGATCTAGGCTTTCCGCACCAGCACTTGTACTCAAATCCCGAATTCCAAATTTTCCAAACCTTGCAGTCTTCTCAGCCTTCATAACTGCAAGCTCCCTTGAAATTCTAACATGCCCGCGCTCGAGCAGTCCCACCATAAGTACAGTTGCGCCTATGTAGGCGAAAATCATCGGGTTGAAGCCAACTCCGGAAATGTCTGTAGCCATCAGATAGCTTCCCGCAAGTACGAAGAGGGAGAGGCTTGCCAAAGTCTGCCTGTTAGCCTCGCTTATGCCCTTCAGCCTTGGTGGAAGGAAGGCAACCATGTAGAGCGTAATGCCCCATCCAATCAGCTGCACAATTGCAGAATCTGTAAACAGCAGGAGGAATGAATTGTTAACCACAGCATTTATTCCATTACTAATTTCATTCAACACCTCCCCGCTTATCATGGTTTTGAATGCAGTAATTGCTGCAGGTATTGCTTCAAGCGGGCCAACAGCGGGCTGGGAATTAGGGCTTCCAATTGTCACATACTCGCGGAAGCCCGTAGGCATGAATGCGTTGTTCTGCACGCCCCACAAGGTGCTGAGAAGAAGAATTACAAAGACTGCTGGAAGCGAGATGCTTATGCTCCTGCGTGAGCCTGCCATCAATGCAGCCAGGGTCATTATGGGAATCACAATGCCGCTCATGAAGCTGAAGGGCTCTGGTGCAAAGGGAGCCATTATGAGAATTGCAAGCACGCAGATTATGTGCCAGCTCTGGAACGCCTCGAACAAAGTTATTGTGATTACCAGAGTGAACAGCCAGGCAAAAAGTGGAAGCTGGTAGGCAACTGCAGGAAACGCAAGCACAACAGCGGCAATAGTGCCAATTTGGGCATTCTTGTAGGCCACAATTCCAACCACGAATGAAAGCGCAATTGCAAGGAACGGGTCGTAGAACCTGAAGCCTATGAGGAGGAAGAAGCAGGCAAGGAATACCAGAATAGCTCTGGCAAGTGCCGGATCCTCCTCCAAATCCATAAGCGCAGCCTTTACCCTCGCTTCCCTTAAAGTCATCGTCTTTCTCTTCCCCTTAGTGGCTGCACCTGCCATAAAACGAGTTTGAAGTTAAGGTAAATAAATACTCTGGTGCCTCAGACGAGCGAAAACCTGCCCTGCTTGCACATCTTCCTCACCCCCTCGCTGTCCGGCATGATTGTGGGCGGGGGCGATAGGAAGTGCAGAGTTCTGGCCCTCTCCTCATTTCGATTCTGAATTCCATATACAACTGCAGGCGGCAGGCTCACAACAGAGCCCTCATGCAGCTCAGCCACGCAGTAGGGCTTCATCTTTCCATTAACATAATAATGCTCAGTTAGCACAACCTTTCCAGACCATACTCTCAACACTTCCGTACCCCTTGCCTGAACAATTGAGAACACTTCGCTCTGCGCAGGCCATTCACACAGAGCGCACTCCACAATTCCATTCCTTGCAACCACATTCCTTGCAGCCCCCTCGCTCCCATTCAGCCCATGAGGCTCCACATCCTCCTCGTAAAGCTCAAGCTCCCTTACCATGCTCTCAAGCTCCCTCCTGTCCAGCCCGCTCCGCAGGCCAAGCTCATTCACAAATTCGTGCAGCACATCACTCCTCCTCGCACCCTTCCTCCTCACCCTAGTTGCCCTCACCTTCTTCTTCCTCAACAATGGATTCAAAAACCTGAACATGCTCAAACCACCCCACAAGCACATTTCACCCATTCCCTTGCCTTCTCTTTCCGCTTCTCAACAATCCTCTCCTCAGCCAGCCTCATCATCTTGCGGTTAACATGCCAGAGCAGCAAGCCCTTCACAATCACATAGCAGATGAACAGTGCAACCACACCAAGCTGCAGATCATTCACGCACTCACCAGCACCACTGCTTCGCACCCTAGCCTCATTCCTCTCATCAGCCTCTCCTTCTCTTCCTCGCGCGCTCACCAGCCCCTTCGGTCAAACCTCCTCCTCACCCTCTCGCTAGCCCTTCTATGCGTATTCAGCATCTCCTTTCCCATGAACAGAAACAGGATTATGAAAAATGCCGCTATGATGCCTAAAATCAGAAACAGAACTGCAAGGGCAATTATTTTTTCAAATGCCATCCAATCACTCCTGCGGATATATGATTTCAACAATCTCTCCATTCCGCTTTGAGATTCCATAAATTTTCTCATCACTAAACCGGTTCTCATTCCTGAGCCTCACATAATACATGGTGGCGCTTTCCCTAATCTCAATATCCCTTCCAGTAGCCAGCCTCACAATTTCCCGCTGCCCTTCAATAGCGCTCTCTCTCCAGCCTTGCTCATCAAACCTCCACCACTCAATTTCTGTACTTGGGTCTATTGCAGTCAGCCCGTTCGTTCCAATCCGGATTTCCAGCCCTGCTATCAGCTCGTTCATCAACTGCCTGTAATAGGTTCTCCCCCCATTCCTTGCTGGCAAATGCCAGCTCTGCTCAGGGTCAAGAAGTTCCTGAAGCATTGCCTGAGCAGAGCTCTGCCTTTCCTCAGCCATATTCTGCCTAATCCCCCGCTCAGAATCAAACAAATCCGTAAAAATCGTATAAACAGGGCTCTGCTCATAGCCCTCTGCATGCAGCCTTGAAACGCGCGCTATCAAGCTCAACAGCTGAGCAGCTGCAAGTCTTTCACCCCGCTCCTCTGACTCATTTGCCTTTTGCACAAGCTCCGCATACTCTCTGAAATAGTTTTGAACCACACTATCTTCCGCTATGGTTCCAAGTGCATTCGCAATAATGCGCTCATAGCTTTGTGAACCTGAGAAGAAGAAGGGCGCATATTCAGAATCGCTCAGCCTGTAAGCTCTTGCATACTCTGGCACATGCGACAGCCTCTCCTGCTCCATTCTTTGCTCAGCCGCCTGCTCCTCCTGCCTCCTCCTCTCTCTG
>QMVF01000051.1 GCA_003660965.1 Microcaldota archaeon | reverse complement strand
CAACACGCTTTCGGGCGAAAAGCAGGAATTTGATACACCTGATGGAAAAGTGGGGCTTTATGTATGCGGTCCTACAGTGTATGACCTTCCTCATCTGGGCCACGCGCGAGTGGAAATAGTGTTCGATGTTGTAAGGCGCTGGCTTGAGTACAGAAAATTTGATGTAAAGTATGTTCAGAACATTACAGATGTTGATGACAAGATAATCAAGAAGGCAGGGGAGGAGGGGAAGAGTGAGCAGGAGATTGCTGAGCGGTATACTAAAGCCTTTTTCAGTGATTGCAAGAAACTTGGAGTTAAGCCTTCCGCGCTTTACCCAAAGGCTACTGAGCATGTACCTGAGATGCTTGCACTGATTGGAAAGTTGATTGAAAGCGGGCATGCGTATGTAATTGAAGGTGCAGGAGTTTACTATGATATTTCAAAATTTCCTGATTACGGAAAACTTTCCCACCAGTCGCCTGAGCAGCTAAAGGCAGGTGTACGCATTGGCGTTGAGAAGCAGAAGCGCAGTCCATTGGATTTTGCGCTGTGGAAGGCTGCCAAGCCTGATGAAATTCAATGGGACTCACCATGGGGCAAGGGAAGGCCTGGCTGGCACATTGAATGCTCGGTTATGAGTTTGAAATATGTTGAAAGGCTTGACATTCATGGTGGTGGGCGGGACTTGATTTTCCCTCACCATGAGAATGAAATTGCCCAGAGCGAAGGGGCTGGCCATGTGCCGTTTGCGCGCTTCTGGATGCACAATGGTTTCATAACTGTGAACAAGGAGAAGATGAGTAAATCTTTGGGCAACTTTCAAACTATAAGGCAGGTTTTGAAGCAGTACGAGCCAGAGGCAGTGCGCCTCTTCATGCTTTCCACGCACTACCGGGGGCCGATTGATTTTGCGCCCGAGCAGTTGGACCAGGCTTCGAACTCGCTTGAAGGCTTGAGGAGGAGTAGGGAGCTTGCGGAAGATGCGATTTCCAAAAACAAAACAGAGGGCACGCCAATAAAGAAGCAGGTTAAGGAAATTGTGAAGAAGTTTGAGGAGGCTATGGACGATGACTTTACAACTCCAAATGCACTTGCAGCGCTTTATGAGCTCTCAACTCTGCTCAACAACTCGCTTGAAAGCACGAGTGCAAAGGAATTGAAGTATGCTCTGAGTAAATACAAAAAGTTGGCAGGCGTGCTGGGCTTTAAATTTAAGAGGAAGAAGGCAAAGGCTAAGAAAATAGGTAAAAAACTCGAAGCCTACATAAAAACTATAACTTCCGACACCTCATTCGTAGGCAAAGGCGAGGATGAGCTTATTGATTATGTAGTAAAATTAAGGGATGAAATGAGAAAGCAGGGCAAGTTTGAGCTAAGCGACCAGATACGGGCTAAATTGAGCGAATTTGGAATAATTTTGGAGGATACGGCAGAGGGAACTAAGTGGAGGAGGGCTTAGCCTCCTGCTCCATCCCCTGCTTCACATCTTTGAAAATCAATTTTATAGTATCTAAATCACGGAAGAATTCCTGAATCATGTAAAGAAATGCCCTGTTGCGCTTCATTGGCTCGTTCTTGGTAGTTTTAAATTTAGATGCATCCAAGCCATCGTGATCAAGGCATAGTTGCTTTACCTTCTCAACTATATTCCCATCACTTTCTGCAGTAGTGATGCTTCTGCTCTCAAGCCCTTCTCTCATAACCCCCTGCGTTTCCTCAACCAGCAGCCTGTAATTGTGCCTTACCAGCGCGCCCGCGCTGCGATTCTTCCATGGAATCGTGCGCGGGTATTTGCGTGCAATATCATCGCGTATGGGTTCTGGCGCACCCTTCAAACTTATGAATTTAAGCCTCTGTCCACCAATAGTGCGGCTAGTGATCACAGCCCCGTTTTTTCCACCTGGCAATTTGACTGTTTTGCCTTTCATACTACTCGAATTTAATTAGCGCTCAAAGCTTTAAAATGTAGTTTGATAAATTGGGTTCAAGGTGAGTGGATGGCAAAATCAAAAGTTTATGTTACCAGGGAGCTTCCTGGAAATGCGCTTGACAAGCTCAGGGCTGAGTGCGAGGTGGAGCTGCATGAGGGCGAGCTGCCCCCATCCCGCACTGAATTGCTGGAGAATGTAAAGGGTATGGATGGATTGCTTTGCCTGCTTACGGACAAGATTGATGGAGAGGTTATGGATGCTGCAGGCAAGCAGCTTAAAGTGATTTCGAATTATGCTGTGGGCTTCAACAACATTGAGGTAAAGGCTGCTACTGAAAGAGGAATTGCGGTTACCAATACTCCGGGCGTGCTTACAGATACAACAGCTGATTTGGCCTGGGCTTTGCTCATGGCAATTGCAAGAAGAATTGTGGAGGCTGACGAGTTCTTGCGCGCGGGCAAGTGGAAGTCCTGGAGCCCCACCCTTTTGCTGGGTACGGATGTGCATGGTAAAACTTTGGGCATAATCGGAATGGGCAGGATTGGTACAGCTGTAGCGCGCAGAGCCAAAGGCTTCAATATGAAAATCATAACAGCCACGCGTGAATCAGACAGGGAGAATGCAGAGCAGGTGGGGGCTGAAATAGTGCCTCTTGAAAGGCTGCTGAAGGAGAGTGATTACATAAGCATCCACGTGCCGCTTACAAAGGAAACCAGGGGAATGATTGGCGAGAAGGAGCTTGGAATGATGAAACCCACTGCCTACCTTATCAACACTGCGCGCGGGGAAATTGTGGATGAGAAGGCGCTTACCAAAGCCCTGCAGGAAAAAAGGATTGCAGGCGCTGCGCTTGACGTTTATGAAAAGGAGCCTATAGGGGTTGATTATGCTCTAATAGGCCTGAAGAACGTGGTGCTCGTACCACATATAGGAAGCGCGAGCAAGGAAACTAGGGAAAAGATGGCTGAGATGGCTGTTGACAACCTGCTTGCAGTGCTGAATGGAAAGAAGCCAGCTAATCCAGTCAACGCAGAAGTGCTGAAGAGTTAACTCCCTTCATCTTCCAAAGCATCAAGCGCGTCAAGGGATTCTGATTCATTGAATTCAAGCTCAATGCCCTCAAATTCCTCGGGCAGCTCTTCGGATTCTTCTTCAAACTCAAGTTCCTCTACAAACGTAGTTCCATCCGGCAGCGCGCACTGGCGCGGGTCGCTTTCCATTATTGGGTAGCCAGCTTCTTTGCATTCCTCGAAATTTGTTATCTCCGGCAGTTCCGGCTCCTGCATATCATTTGCTGGTGGAATTTCGCTTGTACCTGGGCAGCCTGCTAAAAGCAGGAATAGCGCAAAAACTGCAAATAGATAATACCTCATCAGCTCACCGCTCCAGCCTGCCTTGCTTCATTTATTTCCGCAATTGCAGCTCTCACAAAATTCCTCCATAGCTCTGCAACCTGCCTTACTATTTCCTTCCTCTCATCAATAGTCTGCGCCTCATCGAATTCAACAGTTTTCTGCTCAATCGCAGCTATGAATTCGACCACCAGCTCCTCACTTGCGCCCTTTTCCTCAAGCCTTTCAGCCTTGGTTATAAGATTCTGAAACCTGAACTTTATCATCTCATAGATATTCTGATGAAGCTCACGCAGGCACTCCTGCTTTTCACCAGCCTCTTCAGAAAGACAGGTCTGCTTCTGCTCAACCACCTGACCAAGCTGGAGCTCGCTTTTCATGCAATTTTCCCGTGCAACGTCATTGCTCTTTGCCATGCAACTATACATCACGCGGTAGCGGGCTATGCATGCCGCCTGCTCCGTGCCCTGCAGGGCGTGGCATTCCTCAGGCATATGCTGCAATTCAGCCTGCACTTGTGCCTGAGCGGGTGCACCAGTATTTGATGCCTGTACAGCCTCCACCTCTGTTATCCTCACCCTGCATCTTGCACGTTCCTCTACTGTAGCCTGATTGCCACACTTTAAATTTGGTTCAGCCTCTTGGGCATCCGCAGATTCCGCCCCAGCTGCATCAACCTCCGTGCTTTGCACTGAAAGACAGTTTGCACCCGTGCAATCAGTATTTCCTGCTGAAGCTGAAGGCGTAATGCCTGCACAGTTGCACGCTGCAAATGCAGCTGAAGCCAGAATTCCAAGCCCGCCTAAGAGCAGGAATGCAAAAAGGTAACTACGCATCTAAACACCTCATAGAAACAAAGGAGGGAAAGGTTAAAATGGCTGATGATTGAGCGCCTTTGCAAACGCTTCAAGCATAATGTCATCGGGCGCAAACATCCTCTTTCCATTGGTTGAACCAAAGTCCAGCTCCATGCCTCCCTTCTCCCTTACAAAGTCTGCAATTGCAGTTCTCTGCCTCTCCATATCGCGAGGGTATATTTTGTCTATTTCCTGCAGCAGCTCGCCTGCCAGGCCCTGCAGAAGCTTTCTTCTATTAGCTGTGCAGAGCCTGCAAAGCTTGTCCACCGCACGCTCAAAAGTCCTTTCTATGCGCGCCTGCTTGCTCCCCTTTATTGCATCAAGTGCATAACCGCCTGCTATGTAGACTATGGAAAGGGCAGATGCTGCAAACAGGCTGTAGTGCACCCAGAAGGAGTGCGAGATGCCAGCCAGCGCGCTTGCAGCTTCTCCTCCAATGCCTGCTGTTAGCACAACTGCTGCCACCTTGTCAAGCGCAGACTTGATTGCCTTTGGTATTATCAGATTTTCAGCACTCTTGAGCTTGCCCTCCTTTTCCTGCTCAAGCTTAGTGCGCGCCTCCTGCTCCTGCTTTACCAAGCCCTCTGCATCATGGGTGAAGCCATCAAGCTTAGCTATTATTGAACGTACGAATCTAAGATGGGTTTCAGCATAGCCACACCTTCTCTTTATGCTCCTCAGTGCACTATCCTTGTACGAGAGCAGAGCTCCCACCAGCTCGTTCTTTCTCTTCTTCAAACTCTCTTTTAACGAATCAAGTCTGCCGAATGAAGTAATGCTGCAGCTTCCATCGTTCCCATTCACTGAAATGCATTTGGTAAAGGATGCGGCTGCCTGCATGAAATCCACAATCGTCATTTCATCTGGCGGTGCATCCAGCTTTGGAGCTATTTTCTTCAAATACTCTCTCTCGCCAGGGGTAAGCGTGGAGGGCTTTTTCTTTTTGCCAGCAGGCCTCAGCTGATCATTTGAATTCTCTCCAAGCATTGGCGGAACTAAGTACTTGGGGCCTTTCTTATTCCCACTGCCTCCTCCTGCACTCTGCCCATTGCCATTGCCTCTGCTACTTGGCTTTTGCGCACCCTTTTTGGATGGCTTTGCAACCAGCTCAAGCTCATCAGGTAATAGTACCTTAGAGAAGAATGTCTTATCTACTTCAAAAATGCGTAGAAGATGCCCTGAGGTTTTGCCCTTTAGTCTGAAGTCTACCTTGCGTGGGTCAGCGTTTTCACGATTCACCAATATGTGCCGCGAATCCACGCAAATGGTGCAAATCTTTTTCTTTCAGTTCCACCGGACGTAGGAATGCCACGGCCCTCGGTCGGCTGCTTTGCGGGCTGGGATTTCCTTACGCCCGGCTGCTTCATGCGCAGCATCCCTATTCACCTCCGTATGATGTACGAATTCTGCTCATATAACATTTTCTGCCCATTTTTGTACATGCAAAATGGGCACCCAAAATCAGTGCGCGAGCCTGCGCATTATGCTCTTTAATTTTGCAACTGCTTCAGACTTTTTCCCCTCATTCTTAACTGAATAATCTGCAGACTCCACTGTCTTTGCAAGGCCCCATTTGCGCTCCATTCGCTCAGACCACATAAAATCTTGGAACCTCTTCGGATCATCCCTTCTGCCCCTCCTGAGAATGCGCTTGAACCTTAGTTCAATAGGAGCTTTTAGTGCAATCAATTTGAATTTGAAATTCCTTTTGAACTCTTTAATTTCAGCAGGGCTTCTCACTCCATTTACAACCACTGCTTTCCTTCTCTTCCAGCTTTTCATGCGCTTGATTTTTTCAACTGCAAGCTGAGCAGAAGCACTCATTCCGATTTGCTCGCGCAGCTGGTT
>QMVF01000050.1 GCA_003660965.1 Microcaldota archaeon | reverse complement strand
GGCATAGAGGAAAGGATAAAGCGCATAGAAGAGGAGATGGAGAGAACGCAAGTGCACAAAGGTACTGAGCGCCATCTTGGTCTTCTAAAGGCTAAACTTGCAAAGCTCAAGCGCGATGTTGCAGCAAGGGCGAGTAAAGGGGGAAAGCGCGCAGGCTTTGCAGTGCGCAAAACAGGGGATGCAACTGTAGTCATGCTAGGCCTTCCCTCAGTTGGAAAATCCACCATCCTGAATCGAATAACAAATGCAGATTCACGCGTAGCGGCCTATGAATTCACCACTTTGAAAACAGTACCAGGAATGATGGAGTACAGGGGAGCGCGCATCCAAATTCTAGACCTTCCCGGAATAGTTGAAGGTGCGAGCAGGGGGAGGGGGAGGGGAAAGGAAGTGATTGCAGTAGCCCGCAGTGCAGATTTGATTCTGATAGTTCTTGATGTGGGCAATACTGCGGTGCTTTCAACGATAAGAAAGGAGCTATATGATATGGGAATACGGCTGGATTCAAAGCCCCCTCACATCGTTTTGAAGAAAAAGCATACTGGGGGAATAAACATAACCAGCACAGTAAGGCTTAGCAAGCTTGACAGGCGTACCATGCTTGACATTCTGAATGTTTATGAAATTCACAACTGCGACATTCTTTTCCATGAGGATGTGGATGCTGACAGGTTCATAGACTATTTAGCAGGCAACCGCGTTTACACTCCTTCCTTAGTGGTTATAAACAAGACTGATTTGAAAAAGGAAAAGCTTGATTTCAATTTCGATCATCTTCCGGTTTCAGCTGAAAAGGGAACCAATATTGAAAAATTGAAGGAGGAAATTTACAGAAGGCTGAACCTGATCAGGCTTTTCATGAGGCACCGGGATGGGAAAATCGATTACGACGAGCCCATGATTCTAAAGCAGGAAGCTACGATTCAAACGGTCTGCAACAGGATTCATACAGATATGGTTAATGAGTTCAGATACGCGCAGGTGTGGGGTCCCAGTTCCAAATTTCCAGGCCAGAAGGTTGGGATGACGCATACGCTTAAAGATGGGGATGTGGTTATGATTGTTAAGAAGTGAGAGGATGAGCGAACAAAAGGAAAAAGAACTTGAAGAAGTAATTGCCTGGTGCGAGCAGCAGAAGCACGAGCGAGGCCGCGTTCCAATAATAGAGCGCAATTTCTTCCAGAACAAATACACATGGGCCCGAGGCAAATACCTCATAGAAATAGACATGCCTCTTGAAAAAGCAGACAGGAACGCATTTGTTTATGATTCAGTTCTCAAGTGCTTGTGGGAATGGAGGAATGGAAATTGGGCAAAGGTAACGAAAGATTAATATATGAAAAGCGGAATAGCTGGGCATGAAAACCCTAAATTTTCTCCCAGCTCTTCTGGTGCTCTCTCTTCTCTTTGGTTGCATTTCCTTACAGTATGATCATAAAATAGAGCGAAGCGGCGATTCGGTTTTGAGCATGAGTGCGAATATCAGCGTGCTAGCCGGGATGGTAGGCGGTGTGGGCGGAAATGAAACCGATTTCAATCAGCAGCAGACGGAAGCTTGCCTTGAAAAAGAAGCTGCAGACCCCAAACTACAATGTGAATATGCAGATGGGGTAATGACTCTCACCAGGCCTCTCTCGCTCAACGAGGGCTATTATGAATTCGAAACCGAACAGGACTGGGCAACGGTGCGCTACACCTTCACACTTGAACAGCTTCCCGATATAGATCCCACTGAATCAGACGTTTCTGCCGGAACGGGTTCTGCAGGAATTGAAGATTTGACACTCAAATTCACAGACCCGCAAGCTGCAGAAAATGTAGATCAGATGAGACAGATGCTCTCAGCCAAATATATAGTTGAGATGCCCGGCACCGTGGTTTCGGCTGAAGGAGCAGAGATGGTTGAAGGAAGTAGTGCAACTTTCGATATTTTAGACATGATGGAAAACGGACAGAATATCGTAGTGGTTTCTGAAGAAGACAACTATATGAATCTTATAATGATAGGCGGCGGCATACTTGTTTTAATTGTAGTTGTGATTTTGGCAGCCACCGCATTCATGCGCTTACGTAGATGAGTTAATTGATGGAGGGGTGAAAAAATGGCGACCATATTTGATTTTATGAAATGCGAGGTATGCGGAAAGGAATTCTCCTCGGTACAGGAGCGCAAGAGTACTGTGGACAGACAGGGCTTTACCCACACCTTCTGCCTGGAATGCTACAGAAAGGGGCATAATGGTGGAAAGCTATGAAGCTCGACTGCGGCTTTCTTACAATGGCTTTTGGAGCAATGCTCGTAACCTATGGCGTATTTCTCTACCAAGACTACCGTTTGATTTTGATTCTGCTTGGAGTCATACTATACTTAATAGGAGCGGACAATTATCTGGTGCGCAAGCTGAGGGAGGCTGCGGGGAGGAAGTGAATGAAAATGAGCCTTGAGCTCATCGGCATGGCTCTGGTAGTGCTTGGCATACTTCTAATCTTCTTAGGCGTACTCACCCGCTCGGAAAGCAACTCTGCGGGAGGAGTGATTTTCATAGGGCCGATGCCGTTTGCATTTGGCCATTTTCAAAAGCCGGAAATTATGAGAATTCTCTGGTTTGGCGGACTGCTAATATTCCTTTTCATGCTTGCATTCATTTTCATCAAGCTTCGTTAAAAACCACGCCGATAAACATAAGCAGCAGGAGGCCACGGGCAACCGTTAAGAAGTAGATTTAAACAGCAGACATACCTGCTGGGCCTTCAGCCTCGGGCTTCCAGCGCTTAAGCATAATCAGCAGCATATCATATTCGTCCTTTCCTACATAATCATCATGTTCATTCTTTTTATCAGGCTTTCTCATTTTTTGCTCCTGTTCCCACCTAAAAAGCATATCCTGCAGATCCCAATCATGAACTTCAATCTGCCTGCTTCTTTCATCATGCTCATCATAGGGTATTTCAGCCCGCCTTGCCCTGCTCAATGCCAAATCATACATATCCTTTCCTCTAGGATTCTCCCCAGCATCCTCCAACATATCCTGTATATTCAGCTCTTCTTCAATCGTGAGCGGTTTTCCATAATACCATTCGATAGACGTAACCAGGCCGAATATAAAGCTTCCGTGGAAGCGCTCCCCGTCAAGCTCCACCTCAATAAACTTTCCTTTGCAAACATCCTTCCCCTCCTCCACTGCCTGATTCAACCTTTCTTCCAACTCCGAATCAGTCACCCTGACAAAAGTTAGCCTTCGAAGCGACTCCTTGCCGTGGCGCTCTGCATATCTAACCAGAGCACGGTGCAGATGGGTCTTTGGCGCAGGGGAAGAACTAGCTCTCCCCTTTTTCGACCCACCTGCAACCGGCTTCTGGTAAGCGTTCATGTTCATCTACCACTTTTTCAGGAACTCTAGCGCTGGATTCGCTGGCCCTAGATCATACACATTATAGCCAGGCACCAGACCACCTCCTTCAAAGACACTGTGGTATTTCCTTCCATTGACCACAATCTCCTCAACTCTGGCATTCAGTCTCAAAGGTTGGACTTTCCCGCTAGCAACCAGTTCCTTAATCCGCTTCAGCACAGGATCGTCATCCTTCAACGGAGTAAGCTCGCTGTAATTCACGCCCTTGCCGTTGCTCTTCGCCTCCTTACCATAAGCCGCACCAGCCTCATCAACCCCAACTAGTTGCAGACCCTCTTTCATAGGTTCCTTTTCCACGACTGTACCAGGACTAGGCACGTCATTGCTCTGATGCTCGAAGAAAAACCTTCCGCGCCCATTTCCAAACGCATTCAAGCCAGGCGCATTGTTCCCATTATGCAGATCTACAAATGGATTCCTCCTGCCCACTTGCGGTCCTTTTGCTCCGTTTGCCGGATTCGGCCCGGACTGCACACCCTTTTTTCCAACCGCTCTTTGCACACTCATTTCCACCACCTCGTTTTCTCTGTTCTTGGGCCTTCATGGCCCACACACATCATATGAAATAACCTATAGTGTAACATGGCATACTCCCTCAACCGACAAAACGGAAGCATGCCATCAAAGCATTACGCAATGATGGCACGCAAAATAGACTCCAGAATAATAATCAGTTCAAGCTTGCAGACAGAGCTGTAAGAATAAGACTGAACATCAGTGCAGAACTCCACACCCTTGGATTTCTAAACACCCTTTCACATCGTTCACCCGTTGGCTCTCATTAGGAGCAGTTCTACTATTTAAAGCTTTCCCCGCAACCAGGTTTGGAATTTGAAAATTTAAATACGCGTTCAGCCTAAGTTATACATGGTGAATGCGGCAAGATCTTCAGAGTTGAATGCGAACTTCTACGCAGTCCGGCATCCGCTCTCCATCCACAATAGAATTCCACAACGCTTCCAAAGCAGTGATGCTTCGCTCTCGAAGCTCGGCTATATGCAGGCACATCAGACTGCTATGTTCTTCAAAAGGCGTCTTGAGGGCAGTAAACTAATTATAGTCAGCAGCGATACTAAACGCACAAGACAGACTACGGGCATATTCACCGATATGATGAAGCCGCTGATCGAAGAAGTAATCTATGATGATAGGATACGCGAGCGCGATCCTGGTACACGTTTGCACGGTCTCGAGATGCCGCTTGATACTCTGAACGAACGCCAGATAGACGCGATGGTGGTGGGGGCGGGCGGAGAATCAATGCGACAACTTTGGAATAGAGTGAATGATTTTGTAATCGGAATAAAGGCAGAAAGCTCACGTCTCAACGGTTTTTCGATAATAATCGTAACTCATGAATTCCCTCTAAAGGCTATGGCGGGCATATCAACAGGCCAAGGTATGGAAGAAAGCATATTCAATGGCAACCGCTTCTGCTTTAAAAACGCAAGCATAAGCACTGGCGTCATTACCCCTTCAACATTCAGGTTCCAGAATCTTGGCGATACAAGTCATCTCGCGAAGATGCTGCCAACCAAAACCACGAGCTCCTACTCGAAATGAAATCCAATAGATTCAGCCCATCCATCCAAATAGAAAATCAAACATCCCGCCAACGAAGTTCCAGAAGCCCAAGAAGAGCTGGCTTAGCGGATCCATCTGCGGCTGCGTCCATGCACAAATTCCACCAATGCACTCATTACCCGCATTCCACTCTTGGCATTCCTCATCAGCGGTGCAAAGGTACTCGCAATAGCCATCCAGGCACCTGCTACCCATTCCTGCATCCAAGCAATCTTGATCAACCTCGCACTGATCGCCAGGCGGAGCAACTCCTGCAACTACGCAATAGCCCTCATCGCAAATCTCGCCTGAAGGGCAGTCGACGTCAGTCGTACATTCAGCAGGTTCAACGTAGCCGCACACCCCGTTCATACACGTATTTCCCTCTCCGATTGAAATGCAATCTTCATCAGTATCACACCTGTACTCACCAGTATATTCACAATAACCATCTATACAAGACTCGCCAGGCAAACAATCCTCATCTTCATCGCAACTGGCTTCCTGTACATAACCACAAACCCCATCCATGCATGCATTTCCAACTCCAAGCTCCTGGCAGTCGAAATCAGTTTGGCATGAGAACTGGCAGTAGCCATCCACGCATTCATTTCCAAGCTCCCAGTCTATGCATTCAGCATCACTAGTGCAACTGGGCTCAGACGGAATAGTACTTGCAGATACATTGGCAAACATAAATACGAATATAAGTGCAACGCCCCAACGCATTAGAACCACCAGCCCCCAATCGCGTACGGCGTATAAATACCTTTGGTTTGTATTTGCTAAGGCAAGAAAAACAAGCAATTCCTAAAAATAATTAGAATTACTAAAAGAGTATTAGATTAATATGGAACTTGATCTGCTAGAAAGCGTATACGGTCTTAGCAAGTTTGCATTCAGCTACCTTCTGGCAGCCATTGCTTTGAGCAAAGCATCCGCAAACTTTCAAAAGCAGTCCGGCTTCTACGTGAGCTACGCGCAGATGGGCAATATCAAGCAT
>QMVF01000049.1 GCA_003660965.1 Microcaldota archaeon | reverse complement strand
GTTGGCACCATGACTCCGGAGAGGATGGGAGGTTTGGTGAAAAGCCTGAGGAGCCAGGTGAGCGTCCCGCTGGACCTCCACTGCCACAACGATCTGGGCTTGGCATTGGCAAATGCGCTTGCTGGTTTGGAGGCAGGTGCAACTTGCGTGCACACTACAATTAATGGAGTTGGTGAGAGGTGTGGAATTGTGAGCCTTGCTGAATTGGTGATGGCTTTGAGAGTGCTTCATGGAGTTGAGCTCAATGTGAGAACTAAGCATCTGACCAAGCTCTCGCAAATGCTGTCAGCATTCACAGGCATACCAACTGATGAATTCAAGCCTGTTGTGGGCGAGAATGCGTTCAGGCACAAGGGAGGTACGCATCTGGCTGCAGTTCTGCGCAACGGCAATTCGTACGAGGCTTTCTCACCCGAGAGCGTGGGCAACAGGAGGAGGCTGGTGCTTGGCGAGTATTCTGGTAAGAATGTGATGGAGTTCCTGAGCGAGAGTCTGGGTATGGGGCTTCATGAGCAGGGTGTGAAGAAGGCTATCAAGAGGCTGAAGCAGAAAAATGGGGATTTGTTTGAGTTTGAGATGTGAAAGGCGAGGGAAAGCGAGGATGAGGAATGGCAAGTTTGATGTTCGATAAGGAGGGTGATTGAATGAGGCGTGGATTGGATGTTTTCGTTGGAGTGGTGTCGGATGAGAAGGCGCCTACTGCAGAAGTTGCGGCTAGAATCATGCAGGTGAAGGGAGTTGAGCGCGTTTACGAACTCACAGGCAATTTTGATATTATGGTGCAGGCAAGCTCGGATTCGGCCAGTGCGCTAAATGGTGTGATTGAGAATATTAGGGCATGCGAGGGCGTGGTCTCTTCAACCACTTACTTGGTGCTAGAGGCGCATGAGAACAGGTGAGCATATGGGTACGCTGGCTGAGAATTTGTTTTCGCTCAAGGCTGGAAGGAGCGTGAGCGCAGGCCAGCATGTAATAGCTGAGGTTGATTATGCAATGGCTCATGATACCACTACTGCCTGGGCTATTGAGCCGTTCAAGAGGATTGCAAATAAAGTTTGGGACAGGTCTAGAATTCTCATACCTTTTGACCATGCAGTGCCTGCACCCAATTTGGCAGCTGCACGAATGCAGCAGAGTATAAGGAGGTTTGCACGCGAGCAGGGCTTGAGAATTGTGCAGCAGGGAGTGTGCCACCAGATTATGAGCGAGCAAATAGTTCTGCCCAGCATGCTTGTAGTGGGTGCAGATTCGCATACGCCTACCGAGGGAGGCTTGGGTGCATTGGCATGCGGGGTGGGCTCAACTGACATTGCAATTGCATTTGCGCGCGGTAAGCTCTGGTTCAGGGTGCCTGAGAGCATGCGCATAACTATGGAGGGCCAGTTTGCGCAAGGAGTTTATGCAAAGGATGCGGTGCTTGCATTGGCAGGCAGAATAGGCGCTGATGGAGCTGCGTACAGGAGTGTTGAATTCTATGGTTCTGCTGTAAGTAGCATGAGCATTGGCTCGCGCATGACTATGACTAACATGTGCTCTGAAATTGGTGCGATGTGCGCCATTGTTCCGCCTGATGAGAGAACCTTTGAGTATGTGAGAGGAAGAAGGGGGGCTGAGAATGTGGAGCCGGTTTATGCTGATGAGAATGCGTGCTATGTAGAGGAGGTTGAATTGGATGTAAGTGAGCTTGAGCCCCAGATAGCATGCCCGCATGAAATTGATAATGTGAAGGCTGTGGAAGAGGTCGCTGGCGAGAGGGTTGACCAAGTGTTCATAGGCTCGTGCACTAATGGGAGAACTGAGGATTTGCATGTAGCCAGGCGCATTTTGGAAGGAAAGCGGGTTGCAGATGGTGTGCGCTTGATTGTAGTGCCTGCATCGCAGTTGGTTTACAATGAGTGCATGCACGATGGCACGCTGAGCGCATTGATGAAAGTGGGAGCAACCGTGTGCAATCCGGGCTGCGGCCCTTGCTTGGGAAGGCATCAGGGGGTATTGGCTGAAGGCGAGGTGTGCGTTGCAACTAGTAATAGGAATTTCCAAGGAAGAATGGGCTCGCCAAAGGCATTCATTTACTTGGCCTCGCCTGCAACTGCTGCTGCAACTGCGCTTACAGGTGTGATTACAGACCCGCGTGATAATCTAAGGTGACGAATATGGGAAGAGCTTGGAAGTTTGGAAATAATGTTAATACGGATTTGATTACCCCTGGAAGGTACAATTTGACTGCAGAGCCTGCAGAACTTGCAAAGATTTGCTTTGTTGAGTACAGGCCTGAGTTTGCGCGTGAAGTGAGGCAGGATGACTTTGTGGTTGGGGGAAGGAATTTTGGCTGTGGAAGTTCACGCGAAACTGCTGTGATTGCATTGAAGGCTGCAGGTGTGCGCGCAGTTATAGCGCAGAGCTTTGCCAGAATTTTCTATCGCAACTGCATAAACAATGGCTTGCTTGCAATTGAGCTGAATGCTGAAGGGATTCAGGAGGGGGATGAGCTTGAATATGATGAGCAAGCGCAAAAGTTGAGGAATGCGACGAGGGATGAGGAGTATGAGGTGAATGTACCGCAAGTTCTATTGACAACTGTGCGCGAGGGCGGAGTAGCGGAATTTATAAGAAAGAAAGGATTTGAGGCTCTTGAGGAGTTGTTTGCAAATGATGCATAGAATTTGCTTCATAGGCGGGGATGGAATAGGGCCTGAGCTAGTGGAGCATGGAAGAAGGGTGCTGGATGCTCTTGGTTTGGCGTATGAGGCTAGTGAAGCAAGTGCAGGCTATGAGTGCTTTGAGCGCAGCGGCACATCTTTGCCTGATGAAACCGTTGAAGCTGTGAGGAGCGCTGATGCAGTGCTGTTTGGTGCTATTACAAGCCCGCCCAATTTGCAGAATTACAGAAGCCCAATAGTGAGGCTGAGGCAGGAGCTTGAGCTTTACGCTAATCTGAGGCCTTGCAGAAGCTACCCGAATGTGAATGCAATTGCACGCGAGGTGGATTTGGTAATTGTAAGGGAGAATACAGAGGGAATGTATAGTGGAAGGGAGAGAAGGGAAGGCGAGCAGGCAGTTGGAGAGCGGGTTATAAGCAGGAAGGGAAGCGAGAGAATTGTGAAGTTTGCATATGATTATGCTGTAAGGCATGGAAGGAGAAAGGTTGCGGTTGTGCATAAGGCAAATGTGCTTCGTGAAACTTGTGGCCTGTTCAGGGAGGTTGCGCTTGAAGTTGCCAAGGAGTATGCTCAAGTTGAAACTGAAGAGGTTATAGTAGATGCAATGGCCATGCGCCTAGTTAAGCAACCGCAGGCATTTGATGTTATCGTGACCACAAACCTCTTCGGCGATATTTTGAGTGATGAGGCTGCTGCGCTCATAGGCGGGTTGGGCATGGCACCCAGTGCAAACCTGGGTGAAGGAACTCCGATTTTCGAGCCTGCTCATGGAAGCGCGCCAAAGTACGCTGCTCAAGATAGGGTTAATCCGTGCGCAACTCTGCTTTCAGCGTGCATGATGCTCGAGGAGCTTGGCGAGCAAGAGAGGGCTGAGCGCCTTCATAATGCAATAGTTCACGTACTGTCGGAAGGAAGGGTTTTAACAAAGGACTTGGGAGGAAATGCAAAGACGAGTGAGATGGTTGATGAAATAATAGCGAATATGCAAAGGGAGGGTAAGCGTAGGGAACCGTAGGTTCCATCGAGTGAGATGGTTGATGAAATAATAGCGAATATATAAATAAACTGTAAAAAACTACCAAAACGAGGTGTATATATGGCAGATGCAGAATGTCCAGAATGTGCGGGCAGTGTAAAGCTAAAGGAGGGTGCTGAGCAGGGCGAGATAATATCATGCCCTGAGTGCGGAAGCAGGCTTGAGATCGTGAGTGTTGACCCGCCAAAGGTTCAGCCCGCACCGAAGGTAGATGAGGACTGGGGTGAATAGAGGTTTTGAAAATGCGGCTTGGCTTTGTCTATACAATAATTACGCCTGAGAACAAGCTGTTGCTCGAGGCTGCCCGCAAGAGAGGCATGGAGGTAGCGAAGCTCTCGGATGCTGAGATGGCCCTTGACATAACTGCAAGGCCTGCTGAAAAGTATGATGCTGTGCTCCAGAGGTCGAGCTCATACATGCGAAGCCTTTACAGCACGCGCTATTTTGAGCAGGCTGGAGTGCCTGTGGTGAACAGCTATGCTGTGCAATCCCTTTGCGGCAACAAGGTTTTGACAACCATGAGGCTTATGGAGCATGATGTGCCTACGCCTCGCACCCTGATAGCATTTACTGAAGAGGGTGCTATGAGGGCTATTGAGCAATTAGGCTATCCGGTGGTTATGAAGCCCGTAATAGGCAGTTGGGCAAGGCTTTTGGCAAAGATTAATGATAGGGAGGCTGCCCAGGCAATTATAGAGCACAAGGAGGAACTTGGCAACTTCATACACAAGGTGTACTACTTACAGGAGTACATAGATAAGCCAGGTCGAGATATTCGTGCATTTACTGCAGGTGAGGAAGTTCTGTGCGCGATTTACAGAAATGCGGGCAAGGGCGAGTGGCTTACCAATACTGCGCGGGGTGCAAAGGCAAGCAACTGCCCAGTTAGCGATGAGTTGGGGGAAGTGGTTGCAAAGGCTGCGCGTGCAGTTGGAGAGGGCCTGCTTGCAGTTGATGTTATGGAAAGCGAGCGCGGGCTGCTGGTGCACGAAGTGAATCACACTATGGAATTCAGGAATTCAATTCAGCCTACAGGCGTGGACATACCTGCCAGGGTGATTGAGTACGTGCAAGGAATAGCTAAGAAGTGAGGGGATTTTATGGCTAAGATTAGGGCGAGCATAATAGGCGGAAGCGGCTATACGGGCGGGGATCTGCTCAGGCTGCTTTTGATTCACCCGGAGGTGGAGGTGAAGAGCGTAAGCTCTGAGCGCAATAAGGGGATGCCTGTTACAAAGGTTCATCCCAACTTGCGGGCTATTACGCAGTTGGAATTCGTGGAGGCTGCCAAGATTGATACAGATGTTGATGTGATGTTCTTGTGCACTCCGCATGGTGCAGCTGTAAAGCTGGTCGAGCAGTATATGGAAAAGGGAATGAAGATTATAGATTTGAGTGCAGACTTCAGGCTGCATGATGCAAAGGATTATGATAGGTGGTACGGGCATGCGCATTCAAGGCCAGAGCTTTTGGAAAAGTTCGTTTACGGAATGCCTGAGCTGCACAGGGAGGAAATTAAGAAGGCAAGCTATGTAGCAAGCCCCGGATGCCTTTCAACAAGCGCAATCTTAGCCCTTGCTCCAGCAGTTGCTGCTGGTTTAGTTGACCTTGACAGAATTGTGGTTGATTCAAAGATAGGTTCAAGTGCGGGCGGGGCATCTGGAAATCCGTCTACACATCACCCTGAGCGCGCTGGCAGTGTTAGAGCTTACAAGCCCACAGGCCATAGACATAGTGCGGAGGTCGAGCAGGAGCTTGGCGAGCTTGCGGGAGGAAAGAAGGTTACGGTATCGCTTTCGCCGCATGCAATTGAGCTGGTGCGCGGAATTTTCACAACTGCTCACTGCTTCCTTCTAAAGCAAGGGTTGAAGGATGTGGACTTGTGGAAAACTTACAGGAAGTTCTACAAGGACTCGCCATTTGTAAGGCTGGTGAAGGAGAAGCAGGGAATTCATCGCTATCCAGAGCCCAAGCTGGTAATGGGAACCAACTTTTGTGATGTTGGTTTCGAGCTTGATTCAAACGCTCCAAGGCTTGTGCTGATGAGCGCTATTGACAATTTGGTAAAGGGCTCTGGAGGGCAGGCAATTCAGAGCATGAACCTTATGTTCGGGCTTGATGAAAAGACCGGCCTGTGGTTCCCTGGAATGCACCCGGTATGAGTTGAGGCTATGGCAACTGTTGTAAAAATAGGCGGAAGTATTGCCGAGCAGGCAGGAGCACTAGTGGAAGAGCTGGCTGGGATGAAGGAGCTTGTGGTGGTGCATGGAGGGGCTGCAAAGGTTACTGAGATTGCTG
>QMVF01000048.1 GCA_003660965.1 Microcaldota archaeon | reverse complement strand
GCATGATACTATGAAGACTGGAATGACCATGACTTCAACTGCAATTGTTGCATTCGGAGCCCTGTTCCTGCTTGCACTAATAACCCACATTCCAACCTACTATCAGATTTCAGCAGTTGCGATTACAGGCCTGGTTGGTGATTTGGTTGCAACTTGGGGCTTGAATGCAGTCATAATTCTATGGTATGCGGAAAAAAGAGAGGGTATTGGATGAAGCGGGGTTTAGAAAGGGGGCGCGAAGCGTGCCCCCTTCTGTGGTATGCTGAGAAGAGGAAGAATGGTTAGGGAGAAATATGAGCTATACTAAATTGATAAATGACAGGCGGGTGCGCATGCTTGCACTAGTGCTGCTCGTGGCACTTGCGATAGTTGCCATAAGGGGCATTCACTTTGGAATTGAGTTTGAAGGGGGTACGAGAATTCCCATAACGCTGGAAAGGCCTGCTGCAGATTCTGAGGAGATGGCAAGCATAATCGATATAATCAAGACCAGGGCTACAAAGTTCGGGCTTACTCAAGTAGTGGTGAGGGGGGTTGGGGCTAGCGAGATTTACGTTGAAGTGCCCCAGAGCGATCAGGCATTGGTTGAAGAGATTGAGGAAATTTTGAGGGAAGTTGGAAGGTTTGAAGGCATTGTGGATGGAAGGGTTGCCATTAGTGGGGATGAAATATTACGCAACAGTATCACTTCGCACGTTACTGACAGGGGCTGGACAGTGAGCTTTACAGTTACTTCTGCAGGTGCCAAGAAGTTCGGGCAGGTTGTGTACGGCAAGGGCAATTACCCGCTCTACATGTTTCTGGACAGGCCTGAGGATGCGGTTGTAATAGCAAGCAGGGATGAGCTGTTTGGTGAGAGCGCCATTCTGGAGGAGGAGTCCATAGCTGCCATTGAGGATGCGCTTGTGAAGGGTGATTCGGAATTATGGCTGATTCTGCTTGATGACTGGGGAGCGGCTAAGGCTGAGCTTTCTGCTTATGAAATTACCAACAAGAGCAAGGCAATTGTGTCTGGGGCAGTTGATGAGGAGATGCGGGCTGAGCTCGAGGAGATGGGCTTCATAGTGGTGAGAAAGGATGAGGAGAAGATGAGGGCAAGGTTTACCACGAACAGCGAGACTGGGGAAACGATGGTTACGAGCTGGGAGGCTGTGGGCCTTCTGAGCGCGCCCCTGCTCAACCCCTCTATAACCCAGGGTGGCACGCCCGGGCTTCAGTATCAGATTACAGGTGCGGCACAGGGTGCCACTGCACAGGAGAGAAGGGAGAATGCGGAGAAGGAAACTAAGATGCTTAAGAGCGTTTTGAGCGGAGGCGAGCTGCCAACTGACATCATACTTGGAAGCGTTACTACAATACCTGCACCTCTTGGGGCTGAATTTTTGAGGTATAGTATAATTGGGGCTGTTGGTGCGCTGGTTGCAATTGCGCTTTTGATTATAATTAGGTACAGGGAGCCCAGGCTTGCAGTGCCTGTAATGGCTGTTTCAGCAATTGAAATCACGATTCTCGTGAGCATAATTGGAGGGCTCGGTACTATTGATCTTTCTGCAATGGCAGGCATAATTGCTGCAGTTGGAGTTAGCGTTGATGCTCAAATTGTAATGTCTGATGAGCTGCTTAAGAAAGGAAAGCTTGCGGTTGCAAGTGAGGGTGAGGCAGGGGCTAAGATGAAGCTGGACAGGGCTTTCTACATTGTAATGATGAATGCAGTTCTAGTTACGGTTGCAATGGTTCCGCTTCTCTTCTCAGGCTTGATTGAAATTATGGGCTTTGCAACCGCCCATATACTGGGTGCATTGCTCGGTGTGTTCATATCAAGGCCTGCCTATGGTGCATTTGTTGAAAGCATATTCCTTGAAAAATAGGCTTGAAAAGAGCTCGTCGAAAGCCTCAAAAACGCAAGCTTTTTAACCATTTACCGTACGCGCGTGCGCGCGCGTGCGCGCGCGTAGATAGATTTATAAGGCGGGAAAGAGTGAATAGTGTGCTTATGATTGCTATAACCTAGACTGTGAAGGCGGCTAAAAGTTGATGCCATGAGCGAAGAGAAGATAGAATATACTGCAAAAGACATACAGGTGCTGGAAGGGCTATCTGCCATCAGGAAGCGGCCTGCAATGTATATAGGGGATACAGGGGAGCACGGGCTTCATCATCTGGTTTACGAGGTTGTTGATAACAGCATAGATGAGGCTCTTGCAGGCTATTGCAGCAACATATGGCTTACTGTAAGGGAGGATGGGAGCGTTGAGGTTCGGGATGATGGAAGGGGAATTCCTACTGGCACTATTGAAAAGTATGGAAAGTCTGCGCTTGAGATAGTTTTAACCACCCTGCATGCAGGAGGAAAGTTTGGAAAGGGAGTTTACCAAGTTAGCGGAGGGCTGCATGGGGTGGGTTTGAGCGTGGTGAATGCGCTTTCTGAAAGAATGACTACCGAAGTTTACAGAGAGGGTAAGGTTTACAGAATCAGTTGTGTGAGGGGAAAGGTTGTTGAGCCTTTGAGCGAGAAGGGCGAGAGCGAGCGTACGGGCACTGAGGTTGTATTCAAGCCAGACTCCCAGGTTTTTGAGAGCGTTGAGTTCAATTTTGAGAGAATTACGAACAGGTTGAGGGAGCTTGCATTTCTTAACAAGGGGCTTAGAATTCATGCTAAGGATGAGAGGAGCGGCGAGGAGCAGACCTTCCAGTATGAAGGAGGGCTTATTGAATTCGTAAGGTATATTGATACGGGAAAGGTTGCAATTCATCCGAGTGTAATCTACATTGAAGGCGAGAAGCAGGGAACTAAGGTAGAGGTGGCGCTTGAGTATAATGATTCCTATCTTGAAAGCGTATTTTCATTTGCAAATGATATAAATACTGTTGAAGGAGGCACGCACCTCTCTGGTTTCAGGCGCGCACTCACCAGAAGCCTTCATGATTATGCTCGGAAGGAGAAGCTGCTTCCAAATGGGCTTAGTCTGAGCAAGGATGATATGCGGGAGGGGCTGACTGCAGTTGTTAGCGTAAAGGTGCAGGAGCCTCAATTTGAAGGGCAGACCAAGGCAAAGCTTGGAAATAGTGAGGTGCAGGGAATTGTTGAATCTATAGTTGGCGAAAAGCTCAGCACATTTCTTGAGCTGAACCCGCAGGAGGCCAAGAGCATAATTGCGAAAATAGTGGGTGCTGCTCAGGCCAGGGAGGCTGCCAGGCATGCTAAAGAATTGGCAAGGAGGAAGAGTGCATTTGAAACCGGCCTGCTTCCTGGAAAGCTTGCCGACTGCTCAGAGCGCGATCCTGCAAAGAGCGAGCTGTTCATAGTGGAAGGGGACAGTGCGGGTGGGAGTGCAAAGCAGGGAAGGAATAGGGAGTTCCAGGCAATTCTGCCCCTGCGCGGGAAGATATTGAATATTGAAAAGGCTAGGTTGATGAGGGTTTTGAGCAATGCTGAAATCAGAACCTTGATAACTGCCCTTGGTACTGGCTTTGGCGATGAGTTCAATCCGGACAAGGCAAGGTATCATAAAATAATAATCATGACGGATGCGGATGTTGACGGAGCGCACATACGCACTCTGCTTCTCACATTCTTCTACAGGTATGCCAAATCATTGATAGAAAGGGGTTATGTGTACATAGCACAGCCTCCGCTTTACCAGGTGAAAAAGGGGAAGAGCGCGAGATATGTTTATAGCGAGAAGGGGCTGGAGGAAGTGCTTACCTTGATGGGAAGGCAGGGCGTTTCGCTCCAGAGGTATAAGGGGCTTGGTGAGATGAATCCAGAGCAGTTGTGGAGCACTACCATGAATCCGCAGACAAGGACTTTGAGGAGAGTCACTATAGAGGATGCGGTTGAGGCTGACAGGCTTTTTACAATTCTTATGGGAGATGAGGTTGAGCCGCGCAGGGAGTTTATAGAGAAGCATGCGCTTGAAGTGAAGAATCTTGACATATAGATGATGTTATGAGCAACGGGCAGAGTGAAAACGGTGTGAGAAGCAGGTTCATAGAGGACGAGATGCGCGAGTCCTATATGGATTACGCGATGAGTGTAATTGTGGGAAGGGCTCTTCCTGATGCAAGGGATGGTTTGAAGCCAGTTCACAGAAGAATTCTTTATGCAATGAAGGAGATGGGCTGCACAAATGACAAGCCCTACAAGAAGAGTGCGCGCATTGTAGGAGAGGTGCTTGGTAAATACCATCCTCATGGGGATTCGGCTGTCTATGATGCGCTTGTCAGAATGGTGCAGGGCTTTTCACTGCGCTATCCAATGATTGATGGGCAGGGTAATTTTGGAAGTATTGACGGGGACAATGCGGCTGCCATGAGGTATACTGAGGTGAGAATGGATAAGATAGCTGAAAGCATGCTTGCTGATATTGATAAGGAGACTGTTGAGTTCGTACCCAATTTCGATGGCTCGCTCGAGGAGCCCTCTGTTCTGCCCGCAGCAATTCCAAATCTGCTTGTGAATGGTTCGAGCGGAATTGCGGTTGGAATGGCTACCAACATACCGCCCCACAACCTTGGCGAAGTAGTGGATGGCCTGGTTGCACTCATAGATAAGCCGGAGATTGAAATCGAGGAGCTTATGCAGTATGTTAAGGGGCCTGACTTTCCTACTGGTGCAATCATAAGGGGGAGGAATGGAATCAAGGCTGCATATGTGCTTGGAAAAGGCTCAATAAAGGTGCGGGCGCGAGTTGAGTTTGAAAAGAAGAAAGAGAATAGGGAGCGGATAATTGTAAAGGAGCTTCCATATGCTGTTAACAAGGCGGATTTGATAGCTACTATAGCTGAACTGGTTAAGAGCAAGAGAATTGAGGGAATTTCTGATTTGAGGGATGAGAGCGACAGGGAGGGAATGCGCATAGTTATCGATCTTAAAAAGGATGCGAATAGGGATGTGGTTTTGAATCAGCTGTATGCCCGCACCTACATGGAAAGTACTTTTGGAGTGAATAGTGTGGCAATAGTTGATGGAAAGCCGCGCGTGCTTACTCTAAAATTAGCCCTGCAGGAGTATTTGAAGTTCAGGCAGCAGGTGGTTAGAAAGAGGAGTGAGTTTGAATTAAGCAAGGCAAGTGAAAGGGCGCATATATTGGAGGGTTTGAAGGTTGCCCTTTCCAACATCGATCCTGTTGTGAAGTCAATAAAGGCTGCAAGCAACCCGCAGGAGGCTAAGGAGGTGCTGGTTGAAAACTTTTCGCTGAGCGAGAAGCAGGCTCAGGCTATTTTGGAAATGAGGCTGCAGAGGCTCACCTCGCTTGAACGGGAGAAGATAAATGGCGAGCTGGAGGAGCTGGTTAAGCGCATTGCCTGGCTTAAAGAGGTGCTTGCAGATGAGGCAAAAATTCTCAAGCTAATCAGGGATGAACTGCTCGATGTGAAGAGCAGGTATGCGGATGAGAGAAGAACTGAGATTATGGAGGCTGCAGAGGATATTGAGATTGAGGATTTGATCAAGAGGGAAAGAGTAGTTGTGGTGCTCACCAAGAATGGGTATGCAAAGAGGGTGCCCTTGAAAGAGTACAGGGTTCAGTCTAGGGGCGGAAAGGGAATCGTAGGAGTTGAAACCAAGGAGGAGGATTATGCTGAAGAGGTTGTTATATGCTCAACTCATGACTATCTTATGTTCTTCACTGACAAGGGCACTGTGCACTGGTTGAAAGCATATCAATTACCCAAGACTAGCAGGTATGGTTTGGGAAAGGCTATTGTTAATCTGCTCAATCTTCACCATGGAAGCATTACCGCAATGATTCCTGTAAGCGAGTTTGGAGCCGATGAATTTTTGGTAATGGCTACTGAGAAGGGGCTGATTAAGAGGACTGATTTGAAAGCTTACAGCAGGCCCAGGAAGGGCGGAATAATTGCAATTACTTTGCGGGAAGGGGATTCACTTATAGAGGTTAAGAGGATGCGGGCAGGGCAGGAAATACTGCTTGCAACTGAGAAGGGAATGGCAATTAGATTCGAGGAGAAAGAGGTTAGAGAAATAGGAAGAACTGGGCAGGGGGTGCGTGGAATCAAGCTTAGAAAGGGAGATAAGG
>QMVF01000047.1 GCA_003660965.1 Microcaldota archaeon | reverse complement strand
CGTTAGCGCTCCGCCCATATGCCCAGTTCCAAGAACGCAGATTTTCATAAAATCAGCCCTTAGCAACTCCCATAGGGGTTAAGCGCGCAACAGCGCGCGAAAGGCCTGCAGCCTGCACGCTACCCACAACATCATCCACATCCTTGTAAGCGCCAGGGGCCTCCTCTGAAACCAGCTTGCCTCCGCCACCCCTAAGCACAATGCCCTTTTCATCCAACTTCCTCTTCACCTGCTCGCCCGGATATGTTCGAACAGCCTGCGAGCGGCTCATCACCCTGCCGCTTCCATGGCACGCGGAGCCAAAGCTGTTCAACTCAGCCTCCTTCGTACCAACCAGAACATAGGATGCAGTTCCCATGCTTCCAGGTATGAGCACAGGCTGCCCCACTTCCCGGTAAGCCTTAGGCACCTCTTCCCTTCCAGGCCCAAACGCTCTAGTAGCGCCTTTCCTGTGTACGCACACTTTCTTCCTTTGCCCCTGCACCTCATGCTCCTCAAACTTAGCTATGTTATGGCACACATCATAAACCAACCTCATGCCCAAATCCTCAGCGCTCCTTCCAAACACTTTTTCAAACGTCTGGCGCACCCACTGAGTCATCACCTGCCGGTTGCAGAATGCATAATTTATAGCACAGGCCATTGCACCAATATATTGCTCAGCCTCCTTTGAATTGAGCGGCGTGCACGCAAGCTCTCTGTCAGGCAAATCAATCTTGTACTTTCTAACAGCATCCATCATAACACGCAGATAATCAGAACAGACCTGATGCCCAAAGCCGCGCGAACCGCAGTGAAGCATTATAACTGCCTGTCCTTCATACAGGCCAAATGCCTTTGCAGTCTCCTCCTCTATAATCTTCTCAACCCTCTGCACCTCAAGAAAATGATTGCCTGCGCCCAGGGTGCCGAACTGCGGCTTCCCCCTCTTCATAGCCTTATCGCTCACAAACTCAGGCCTTGCACCAGGCATCTTTCCATACTCTTCCATATGCTCCGTATCATCGCTCCAGCCATAGCCCTGCTTCACAACCCAGCCAGCTCCATCAACCAATGCTTCTTCAAGCTCGTTTTTCTCAAGCCTAAGCCTTCCCTTACTCCCAACTCCGCTAGGCACATTTGCAAAAAGCGCATTCATAAGCTCATTCATTTTGGGCTTGATTTCCTCAGCCTTCAAGTCAGTGCGAATCAGGCGCACGCCGCAATTTATATCATAGCCAACCCCTCCAGGCGAAATGACACCCTGCTCGAGATCAAAAGCTGCAACCCCGCCTATTGGAAAGCCGTAGCCCTCGTGCGCATCCGGCATTACATACGCTGCATTCAATATACCTCGCATAGTAGCCACGTTGGTAAGCTGCTTCAGCGTTCTGTCAGTCTTCACCTTTTCAATAAGCCTGTCATTAGCGTAAATTACAGCAGGCACCCTCATATTCCCCTGCTTTTTAATCTGCCATTTAGCCTCTCCGATTTTCTTTGGTTCAAATGCCATAAAATCAACTCTACCTATTTCATTCGCTCCCAAAGCCTAAAAAACACTACCTTTTCGCGTTAGCAAGAAAATATTCATGCAGTCTCAAATCATCCGTAAGCTCAGGGTGGAATGCAGTTGCCAAAACGCTTCCCTGCTCCGCAGCAACTATCTTCCCGTCAAACTTGGCAAGCACCTTACAGCTTTTCCCAACCCGTTCGAATGCAGGTGCTCTTATGAACACTGCATTGAACCGCTTAATTCCAGCCACATTCAGTTCAACCTCAAAGCTCTCCCTCTGCCTACCAAACGCATTTCTGTCAACCTCAGCATCCATAAGCCCCAGCAACCTCTGCCCAGTTCGCTTAACTTGCACATCTCCCCTGCTCGCAACTAAAATCATACCTGCACAAGTGCCCCATACAGGAAACTTCTCCTCTGCAACCTTTTTCTTCACAACCTTGCTCATTCCAGACTCCCACATAAGCTTACCAATAGTGGTTGACTCCCCTCCAGGTATGATGAACGCATCCACTTGCTCCAACTCAGCAACGGATCTAATCCACACAGGCTCAGCACCACACTTTTCAAGCGCAGTCAGATGCTCCTCTACATCTCCCTGCAGCCCAATCACGCCGACTTTCATGGTCTTACCTCTCCTCTTACAAATATTAATTTATCCAAAACGCCTTTTCCTTCGCTTGTCCTAGGAGATTACCTTAAGCTCCCTTTCAGCACCATCGCAATTATCTCTTCGGCAGTCAGTTTTACACCTGACGACGCGACAGGCCTCAAGACCTGATCATTTTCCTTCATTTCCTTTGGATTGATGCCTTTCGAGCTCTCCACTATTGTCAATTCAATGTCCGCCAGATTGAGAATCTCAGCTATCTCTCTGATTTTAGACGTGAAGTCCAGGTATTTCTCTGCAACCTGCCCGGAGCCTACTTCCCTTATCTGCCTTGCATTCGTAGGATTGATCCACAAAGAGTTCGCGTACACATTGCTCAAGGCAGTCGCAACCTGCCGTATCTGCTCCCTGCCATGCGCATTTCTAAAAGCCGGAGTCAAACCCTATTTCCAGTGCCCAACTCCTCCTGCTTTGGATGGCCTATAATGGGTCTAAACGCATTCATCCTTGCCACCTATAATGAGGTATATATATGCCGTCTGGCCTTCTTATACTTTGGCATTGGAAAAGCAGCTCATCTTCCCCTTTCCTGCATCCTCTCATCAGCCGAAAGCGAATCAATACTCCTTCCCTTCATCGCATCCCCAAGCCCTTCACTTGCCTTTGCAACCTCCTCAGGCTTATCATAATGCCTGGTAGCCCGTACAATTGCACGCGCAAACCGCTCGGGCTGCGTGGATTTGAAAATTCCGCTTCCAACAAACACGCCATCAGCTCCAAGCTGCATCATAAGCGAGGCATCAGCAGGAGTTGCAATTCCACCAGCTGCAAAATTCACAACCGGCAACCTGCCAAGCTCAGCAGTTTTCTTGACCAGCTCAATCGGCACCCTGTATGCATTAGCTGCATCCTGCAATCGGTTCTCCTTATTCTTGATTCTAACCAGCTCAGCAATCTGCCTGTTCATGCACTTCATATGCCTCACAGCCTCAACCACATTGCCAGTACCTGCCTCGCCTTTAGTTCTAATCATTGCAGCCCCCTCGTCAATTCTGCGCAGTGCTTCACCCAAATCGCGCGCACCGCATACGAACGGAATTTTGAACCGGTGCTTGTCAATATGGCTCTCCTCATCAGCAGGCGTAAGCACCTCGCTCTCGTCAATCATATCCACGCCAAGAGTTTCAAGCACTTGAGCTTCTGCAAAATGCCCAATTCTACACTTTGCCATAACTGGTATAGTTACTGCTTTCATAATATGCTTAACAACTTTCGGATCTGGCATGCGCGCAACTCCGCCCGTAGCTCGAATATCTGCAGGCACCAGGTGCAATGCCATAACCGCAACTGCACCTGCCTTTTCAGCAATGCGCGCCTGCTTTGCGCTGGTCACATCCATTATCACGACGTGCTTCACCATCTTGGCAAAGCCTTCCTTTAACCTCTGCGTTCCAATCCTGACCTTAGCCATACTTCTCACATTAGCACTGTGCGTATAAAGCTTAAATGCTTTGAGCCTCGTCAGCCGTCAATCATCTCGTGAACCATTTCGAACAGGTTTCCAAGCTCCTTCTTGCTTATCACCCTATCAGCACCTGCCTCCATTGCAAGCTGACGTGCCTCTGCTGATGCTGACGATTGCACCAATATTAGCATATTTGGAAAGAGCTGCTTAGCTTCACGAATCAGCTTTATGCCTGCAAGCACAACCACAGTATCTCCTTCCTCATCCTGCCTCACAGTCCCTTCACCCTTGTGCTTTGGGAATACGAGATCGGTTATCAGAAGCACAGGCGCTTCCTCAAGGTTTTGCAAGCACTCAAGCGCATCCCTTTGATTCATTGCAGTATAAATGGCATCAAAGCCATTGCCACTAATCGACTCAACTATTCTTTCCGTAACCTCTGGCAAATCCTCTACTACTAGCACTACTTTCTGCCTCTCACTATGCTCAAGTACTGCAGCAACTGAACCATTCCCATTCCTGCCTCCTCTCAACCTGCTGCTCGAAGCCTGCTTATGAAAGAACTCGCTCCTTCTAGCTCCAGCTTCTCCTGCCTTCCTTGTACCAAACAAAACCCCTTCCTGCAAACCTCATTTCGCCACCCTATGGAACCATTAGTTTTCCCCTTAGTATTTCATTGATATCCTTAGGTCCATCCAGATGCTTTCCTTCAAATGAATCTCTATCATCCACTGCCTCATCAAAAAACGTTTCAATACTTCTGCCCTCTGCACGCAAAAAGCTCTTAAGAGCTCTTGCCGCATCCGGATGGCTATGCCTGAATCGCGCTAAAAGCTTTCCACCACTAGTACTTCTTCCACCCCCTTTCTTATTTGCAACCTTTGCCTGTACCATTCTAATCCCTTGCAGCCAATTAGCCATGTACTACATATTTAAGCATTTCTGACTAAAACTATACATATGCATGCAGAACTCGAGAAATTCTTTGAAGGCCAGCGCGCGAGAAGGGTAGTTGCAGAGGCAATGCTGCGCTATGGTTTACGGGTTGATAATGATGGAAGGATTTACTGCAAGAACATAGAGATGGCGCCTGCCAAAATAGCGCGCGCGCTTGATGTGGACAGGCGGGTGGTTATTGATACTGCACAGGAAATTGCAGAAAACGATTTTCTCTTCGACATATTCCACTCATTAGAGCCCCGCTCAAACATATCAAATTCCGCAAAAGCACTTGGATTTGACGTAATCGAAATTCATGCAGACCCAAAGCGAATTGGAATAGTTTCTGCAGTTACGCAAATACTTGCAAAACACAAGATGAGCATAAGGCAGATGATAGCAGATGATGCAGACCTCTTTCCAGAGCCAATTCTAACAATAATTGTAAACGGTAAGCTAAACGGAAAGATGATTGAGGAAATACGGAAGCTGAAGCATGCTGAAAAAATAATACTAAAATAGCTCCAGCTCCTTCAGAAACTTCACGAAGCTCTAGCGTGGCGGCCTTCTCTTCTTGAAGCATTCCCGGCAATATACTGGCCTGCCCTCAGTAGGCTCAAAAGGAACCTCACATTCAGCTCCACAATCAGAGCAAACTGCCTTGTGCATCTCCCGGTCTCCTTCATACCTTCCCCTACCCCTCCTGTTCCTGTCTTCATTTTCCATTTTTCTCAACTCCGGCACGGCTCAGACCGATGCCACCATTTCCTCCAGCAATTTCCTAGGTTCCTTAGCCTTTACATAAGCACTAGCCAAAAGAACGCCATCAGCTCCAAGTTCAACCGCTTTCTTAACATCACTAGCAGTGCTCACACCTGCACCACATAACACCGACACTCCCTGCGCTTTGTCCTTAACAAGCTCAACAGCATCTGTTACAACCTCGGGCTTTGCAGTTGAAACGCTTACACCGCTACCAATCAATTCAGGGGGCTCAACTGCTACAAAAGTAGGTTTGAAGCCAGCCAATTCAGCACTCTCCTCTGCATTCTGAGCGCAAACCATTGACTCAACCCCCACTTCTTTCAACCGCGCAACAGTCTTTCCAACAACCTCGCTTCCAAGCCTTCGCTCAGAGTGGTTTACTAGCGAGCCCTTCACCCCGGCCTCTCGCAAGCTTTCAGCTGTAATCGAACCAGTAAAAGCACCATAGCCTCCAAGGTCAACATGCTGGGCATAAACCTCTGCTCCAACTTTACAGGCTGCACGCAAATCCAGCGCCTGAGGTGCAACTATAACTCGCACTCCACTAGCCTTTGCAACCTCGGCTGCAACCTTGCAAAGCTCAACTCCCCGCGCACCCAAAGACTCCTTATAGGTTTTGAAATTAAGAGCAATCAATGGCTTCATGCTGGGAATTAGAATGCGTGCATTAAGATACTTTCATTGCAGGAGATTAATGCCCCCGTAAGGGCGTTTAGAAAGGAGTACGATGCCGCTTCCTTGTCGAGGTTGATAAGGAGGCGGCTTGCCGTGCCTCCTTATGCCGAGGTGGCGGAATCCGGTAACGCGCCAGGAAGCCTT
>QMVF01000046.1 GCA_003660965.1 Microcaldota archaeon | reverse complement strand
ATCATCAGCGAGCGCTTTGTGTAATAGTCACTTTCAAGAATTTTCACGACCTGCTTTGCTATCGATTCTTTTGCCATATGTTCTAATTAGAACAAAAGTAGTTATAAATGTTGTGTTTATCGCGGAAGCTTTAAATACGCAGAAAAACACTTAGAGTTGGAGAGAGGTGTATTGAGTGAAACAAATTGGAGGCCAAAAACCAGCTACAGGGAAAATTGACGCTTATTATAGGAAAGCACTTCAAAGAGCGGTTGAGAAGCATGGTCCTCAGCTCGAGGGCTTGAGAATTGTTGAGAGGTGGAGGGAAAACGGCAGGCAAGTAATTGATGCTCAAAAAAAGGCCAGGGCTGAAAAGAAAGAGAAAGTCAAGCCAGAAAACAACGGGCAGGGCTACAGCGGTGCGGTGGACAGATTCAAACAGATATATATTAGGGAGAATGGAAAGCCGCCGAGCGATGTCACCATGGATAATTTCGCGTCACTCGTAGCTATAAAGATGAAAAGAGAGCAGGCTATGGGCTAGGCATGTATGTTTTTAACATGTATAGAACACCTCTGACGCCATATATAGGGTGGGGGAGGCATTAACTGCCTCCTTTTTGTTTTTTACAGGCCTAAATCGAGCTAGTTTTGCAATCAGAGCTTAATTATGCTCTTTTGGTTTTATTCATAAGCGCGAGTTTTGAAGCCTGGCAGGTGCTACAAATCTTTATAAGCATTTACCGAGATAAGAAAGGACAAGTGGGAGGGAAGAAAGGCTTAAAAATCAGGGCCTGTTAATATTAGCCCGCTTTTGCTTAGACAAAATCATATTAATGAGGTGGTAAGATGGCAGAAAAAGAACATATGAATCTGGTATTTGTAGGTCACGTAGACCATGGTAAATCAACTACAGTTGGCAGAATTTTGTATGAAACAGGCGCTCTTCCTGAGAACGAGCTGAGGAAGCTTAAGGAGGAGGCTGAGAAGGTTGGAAAGCAGACATTTGAATTCGCATTTACCATGGACACGCTCAAGGAGGAGAGAGAGCGCGGCCTTACCATAGATATTTCGCACAAAGACTTCCAAACTCAGAAGTACTTCTTTACTATAATAGATGCGCCTGGCCACAGGGACTTTGTAAAGAACATGATTACTGGCGCAAGCCAGGCAGATGCTGCTGTGCTGATTTGCTCTGCAAAGGAAGGCATTCAGCCGCAGACTAAGGAGCATGCATTCTTGGCAAAGGTGCTTGGAATTCAGCAGCTCATAGTTGCAGTTAACAAGATGGATGCTGTAAAATACGACCGCGTGAAGTTCGAGGAGATGAAGAGCCAGCTTACTACCCTGCTGAAGAACATTGGGTTCAAAATGGACAATGTGCCAATAATACCGATTTCAGCCTATGACGGAGCAAACATTGCAAAGAAGACCCCGGACAAGACAGACTGGTACAACGGTCCTTGCCTGCTGGAGGCATTTGATTTGCTTACCGTGCCAAAGAAGTCCACGGACAAGCCGTTGAGGATGCCAATTCAGGATGTGTTTACAATAACGGGTCATGGAACTGTGACTGTGGGAAGAATTGAAACTGGTGAACTGAAGCCTGGTGATCAGGTGGTTTTCATGCCCTCTGGCGCGAAGGGAGAGGTGAAGAGCATAGAGATGCACCACCAGCAGCTTTCAAAGGCAAAGCCAGGGGACAATGTAGGCTTTAACGTGAAGGGAGTTGACAAGAAAGATATTAGGAGAGGGGAGGTGGTTGGTCATCCCGACAACCCGCCAACAGTTGTGAGCGAGTTCAAAGCGCAAATCGTTGTGCTGAACCACCCGACTGCAATTCCAAAAGGCTCCTACACACCTGTATTCCACATACATACCGCTCAAGTAGCGTGCACTATAACTGAAATTCTTGAGAAGAAGGACCCGAAGAGTGGTGCTACGCTTCAGAAGAACCCTGATTTCATTAAAACAGGGGATGTTGCAATCGTGAAGGTAAAGCCTACCAGGCCCATTGTGGCAGAGAAGTTTAGCGACTACCCGCAGCTGGGCAGGTTTGCCATCAGGGACATGGGGCAAACTGTTGCTGCAGGAGTCATTTTGGATGTGGTCAAAAAAGAGACTTCGTAAAATCTTTTATGTTTTTCAGGAAGCGGCTCCCGCCCTCGAGACGGGAACTGAATAGGTTGGTATTATGGGGAAAGCACGTATTAAGCTCGTTGGAAAGAACTCCAAGGAGCTCGATGATGTCTGCGCTCAAATTCGCTCCATTGCGCAAGGTACGGGCGTGGAAGTGCGTGGCCCAGTGCCGCTTCCTACCAAGAGATTACGCGTTGCTACGCGCCGCACTCCGTGCGGTGACGGTTCGGACACCTATGAAAAGTGGGAGATGAGAATCTACAAGCGCATCATTGATGTTGCAGGGGATGAAAGAACTCTTAGGCAGATCATGCGCGTGAAGGTGCCTGACACTGTGCATATTGAAATCAGCCTGGAATAATCAGAACCAAGGTTCAGATACCTCCTTTATTTATCTTTATCGGCCTTGGTGCCAGCCTTTTGCTCAGCTTCCTCCTTTCTCTTCTTCTTTACGAATTTCAAATATTCCTCCTTTGAGTCGAACTTTATTGGGTTTACCTCATTACCGCATCTGTGGCATAGGAATCTGCCTGAGAGCGAGGTTCTGCCTATGAAGTCAAATATTATGTAAGGCCCGCCTCCAACCCACTTCAAATCAGGGTTGCCGCATATGGGGCAGGCACGTATTATTGGCTTTACCATGCGCTAATCTCGCACCTTAAGTATTTAATTGCGCCTGCAGTAAAGGAGGGTAAGCGTAGGGAACCTTGGTTCCCTCGTGCCAGGGTGGCAGAACCAGGTTAATGCGCTGGTCTTGAAGCAAAGAGGCACGATGAGTCGCCCCTTTGCGAACCCGAATGGGTAAGAAAACCAGTTCCCTCACGGGATTCCGAGTTCAAACCCTTTTCCTCGCTTCGCTCGCAAAAGCGTTTACGGAAAAGGTGAAAATCTCGGCCCTGGCGTTTTTTAACAAAAAATCTCGGCACAGACATTTGCTCCGCAAATGGCGGGCATTGGCCCGATGCGGCCAATCGCCCTGGCGTTTTGTTTTTAAGAAATTGGATAATCGGATTCAGGTATTGGTGGGCAGATATCTACAAAGTAGGCTGGGTCTAATCTCATGTTCCCTAGAGTGCGAATTTCAAAGTGCAGGTGGGGCCCTGTAGAATGGCCTGCACAGGAATCTGCGCCTCCGCTGTAGGCTATCAAATCGCCTGCGCTTACGGTTGAACCATGGTCTGCTACAAAGCCGCCGCATTTGATGTGCATGTAGTAGGTCTTGAATTCGCTGCCTGTCAATCTTATGTAGTTGCCAGCACCGCCTGATTGGTATAATTGCTCCACCGTGCCGTCATGCGCTGCGTAAATCGGAGTTCCAACAGGCACGCCTATGTCAATTCCAGCATGATAATATGTACCGCGGTCTGTGCAGAACAGGCTGGTGCAGGTTCCGCCTGAGAGTGGAGGAGTCAGACCCATATAAAGCGATGGATAGTTTGTATATGGGTTGCTTTCAGGCGTGAGATAGTGGCAGGTGTCAGAGTAAGGCAGGCCATCCCCGCCTTCATAATCACCTGGATAACTTATCTCAACTACCCCGTCCTCGCAGTTGCTCGGGCAGGTCTTGAGCACGCGGAAGTATTTTGCAATTACCTGCGCAGCATATGGGTTGCCCATTGGCGCCTCCTTATAGTAATAGCCTCCTGATTCAAGGCAGGTTTCAACAGCAGGGTTGCACGGTACTTTATCTTTACATTCATTTACATACTGTACAAAGTCATTTTCATACTTGCAGCATGGATCATCTGGGTAAAAGGGCTCATCATAAGAAACTATGTAACCATCAGGGTGGTAGCAGTCGAACGGATCGTCGCATCGCTCGCAGCCCCTTGGTCTTTCATATTGAGTTCCGTAGTACGGGTCATGGCCGTCGAAGTTCCAGTTATCATAGTAGTTGAGTATGCTTCCTGGCCCTCCATTGTATGAAAGCAGGGTGAGCCAGGCAAGGGACCAGCGCGAGAGCTTATCATCAGGATCGCTTATGTCGCCTGCTGAATCCTCAACTGCATTTCGAATTTCTGGATGAGGTGAAGGGCTTCCCCAGAGCCAGGTGTACATCAGGCTTTGGAAGTCGCACATCTTGTAAGTTCCTCCGCATATGCTACTTGAAGGCACGAAGGGGTTGTAGTTTGGGCAGGCGGGCAGGGTGCCCCAGTCATCTATTACCTGCATAAGGCCGCATGCGCATTGCTCCTGCTCAGGGAACCAGAGCGAAAGCGGCCTGTAAGATTCTCCTCCGCCAGGTAGCCTAGTTTCAGCTCCTGAATTCTCTGCATTCAGAGTTGAAGTCCAGCATCCTTCCTGTGATGGGTCGATGTAAGCAGTTGCGCAAGGCACTGATGCACCAGATATGCGCGAGACTGCACCTGGGTTGAAGCTGCTCTCCTGCCAGATTACAGACTTTACCATAAGCGGGTCAAGGTCGCACTTTTCAGACTCGCGCTTGGCTTCCAAATCATAAAGAGCGCAGTCTGCAGGGTCAAAGCCAGGTATTGATTGGCCGCTGTAGAAAATTGCAGGTGGCTCGCCGCCTATGCACGCATCGCAGCCTATCACTCCGAGCTGCTCAATCATGTGCGTAGTTGGAGTGAGTGGTTCAGAAGAGGTTTGTGCAAGCTGGTAGAGGTCTATGAATGTTTGGAAGTTGCACAGCGAGGTGTTTTCACCCTGTGCAGGGAAGCTTAAAGGTACTTGCGTATACAAACCCTCGCCCATGTCAGCTGGAACCGCTGTCTGGTTGTAATAGTACTGGCACCTGTTGAACCATATTGGGAATTGCGGGAGCTTTTGAGCTCCTGCTGAATCAAGAAGGCCTAGGTTGTCGCAGTATGGCTGGTCAGGGGGGCAAGTTGCTGAATCTGAGAACAGCGGGTTGACTCCCCCATCTAGGAATTGGTATTGGGCTGCGCCCACTATCCCGGCTATTGCTAAGGTGGGTATGTTGGTAATCAGATAGTCATGAGCAGCCATTATCTGCTCATTAGTGCATCCGCCACTTGAGCCAATGTAGTCGGCTGCGCCATAGTAAAGAAGAATTGAGGGTTTGCCATAATAGGCTAAGGTTTGCTTTGAGTAGTTGGTGAGCCTGTAAAGCGCTTCATCGCGCATGCAGGTTGCAGAGTAATCATTGAGGAAGAAGTGCAGGCCTATCATGTCTATCTTGTCGAATTCATCAGGGTATTGGGTTTTGAGTGTGCGCAGGGCTGAATCAGGGGGATAGGTTCCGGTCACAACACCGTTTTCATCAATATCCTCGCCATCAGGAATTACGGTTTGATCTGGTATAACCACTATTTGGCAGGTGTCGCAGTAGGCATCTATTATGTTTATCTGATTCGCTATTTTTGCTACATCTGCTGAGGTGAATTCGGCTTCTGGAGTTATTATTACAGGGCCTACTGGATCTTGGTCTCCGGAACTTGGATCATAGCCGCCCATTGCCTTTACCAGCTCCTCAAAGAAGCAGTCGCGCTTGTTAGTACCCATATCGCAGCTCCAGCTTTCGGAAGCAAGAGCAGGGTCTGGCCTGAAAATGTAGGCAGGTATTATGTCATTGTCCAGATAGCAGGCAGTTCGCATTCTGCTAGGTACAAAGAGCAGTTCAGAGGTGGGCTGGTACCAGCGCACTGCCAAGCCCATGGAATGGCCACAGTAGCTGTTTGCATAGTCAAAGTCGCTGAATGTGGGGCCCTGGCCGAGCATGAAGTACTTTATGAAATCCTCGTTTGGAGGTGGTTTGCTGCTTGGATCAGTTACGACTACATTTGCAAGCTCTTCTGCCTTTGCCCAATTGTCGGGTATGGTCCAGCTTGGGTCTGCATCCTGCTTGGCTTCAACTAGTCTGTCAGTATAGCATGGTACAAATTTGCAATTGCCTCCTAGCAAACGAGTTTCAGGCTCGACCCCGAAAAAGAGCTCTGTGAACCACTGCCAGACCTTTGCAATTCCAGTAGCATCATTGTAGTTGCACACCATGCATTTGCAGCCTAATACATTT
>QMVF01000045.1 GCA_003660965.1 Microcaldota archaeon | reverse complement strand
GGTTTATGAAGTACCATACAGCATTGATGAGCGAGTTGCCCGTATGGCTTTGGAATCTGCAGGCATAAGGCTTGAACGGGCAAGTAAGGAGCAGCAAGAGTATGCGGATTCTCCGCTTTGAGCGCCCTGGGCAGGCATTGAATTTAAATAAGGGAAGTTATATGCCTTATGATATTCATGGCTGAGAATGACGAACTTTCGGCAGTGCCAAGCGGCCTTAGAAAAAAAAAGGAGAAAAAGAAGGAACTTCCCAAGCCGCCCGAACCTCCAAAACCTGTCCAGCCTGTAGTAAAACCTAGTGAACCGCAGCCGAGAAAGGAGGAGAAGGTGCTTCCAACTGCACCCCCATGGGTAAAGCCGCCCGAGCCGAAGAAAGTAGAACAGCCTGTTGAAAGGCCCAGACCAAGGGAAATGCCAGCAGCAAAAGAACCTGTTCAAAAGCCAAAACCTCATCTGGCTCGCAAAGAAAGGGAATACGAAGAAGTCGAGGTTCCGGTTGAAGCCGCATATGGTGTTGAATATGAACAAGCAACAGCAAGACGGGGAGGAGGAATGGGGAGGCTGATCTACATATTTGCAATTCTTGCCCTGATTTCAGTAGTTCTCGCAGGGCTTGCATGGAATGATGTTAATGAGATGAAAGCGGAAATCAGAGGAATTTCTCAGAATTTGAAGGAATTCAGGTCTAAGGAAGCGTCGATAATTGCACCGGTTGAAGGAGGGATTACAATGAAGAAGGAGCTTCCGCTTTCCGGGCTGTTTCCTCCCACCTTGAAAGCAAGTGGCAGGCTGATAATACCCCTTAATACTACTGTAAGAGGGAGAAGCGTGACTGGAGGTACTGTTTACGAAATAGTTTTGGATGAGGATTTGGTGGTTGAATTCATAGCGCCCCTCAACTTTTCGAAAACAGGGGCGGGGCAGTCTTTGATTGTGGATGAGGAACTTGATGTTGATGATACGGTTTATATAACTGTTACTGCGCGCGATATATGGGGTGCGGAACTTGATGCGATAATTAACAGTCTGGACAGGGCAGGTCAGTAGTCAAACCAGAAATGCTTTCTCGATTTTTAAAGTGCCGGAAGAGCCTTTCCAATGCCTACTTGCCTTTTTGATTTCAATTCGCTTTTTGAAAAAAGGTGCATATTTTACAAAGGTTTCGCCTTCACCGCCTTCAAAAACAGGGTGCACTCCGTGCTTTTTCTGAAGCTCTGTAAGTTCTTTTAAGCACGCTTTATCTAAAAGCCTGCCCAGCCAATTCTCGTTCACTCCCTCTGCGGCGACTGCAGTTACGATTATCTCAAAGCCCTCATCAATCATTTCCTCAAGCAGCTCCAGCGGTTTTTTTTTCCAAAGAGGAGCAAAGCTTCGCACGCCCAGCTGCTCGCAAATCAAATCAATCCTCTGTTTCTGATATTCGCTTTCAACTGCTCCGCTTACAACTGCATCTGGTTTCGATTCGGAAAGCATTTGCCTGAGCACTTCAAGCTCATTTTCATTTTTGACTTTTGATTTTTTAAGAGGAAGCCCGATTGCCTGTGCCTGCAGAGCAGTAAGCTCAATATTCGGATGGTGAAACATCATGGAATCAGGTTCAGGTTCGAGAGTTATAAGATGTTTAACATCATAGCCCTGCTGAATTGCGCAGAACAGAGCGTAGGTCGAGTCCTTTCCGCCTGAAAAGAGTACGGCAGTGCGCATCGAGAACCACGTGATTAGGAGGTTGTAGGAACCTTGGTTCCTATCCGTACATAGTATTAACGCTTTCCGCGAACTTCTCCATACCCTCAAGTTTTTCCTTTGTAACCGTTGCCCGTATCACTTTGAGAGCATGGTCAAAATGCTTCTTTTCCACCTTGGTTGCGTTGCTTCGAATGGCCTGCATTCCCGCCTCCCTGCATATACCCTCTATATCCGCTCCAGTATAGCCCTCGGTTGCTTTTGCATAAACCGCCAAATTCACATCCTTTCCAAGAGGCATCTTCTTGGTATGAACTTTGAATATTTCAAGGCGCGTCTTCTCATCGGGCACAGGTATTTTAAGAATCCTGTCGAATCTGCCAGGCCTTAGAAGGGCGCGGTCCACGAGCTCAGGCCTGTTGGTTGCGGCTATCACTACAACGTTCTTCAGATTCTGCAGACCATCCAGTTCAGTAAGCAGCGTGTTTACAACTCTTTCGCCTACATGGGAATCGGTTGTTCCTCCAGCTCTTGAAGTTGCTATTGCATCAATTTCATCTATGAAGATTATGCAGGGGGCTGCCATTCTTGCCTTTCTGAACAGCTCGCGCACCATCTTTTCGCTTTCACCCACCCATTTGCTGAAGACTTCAGGGCCTTTTATTGAGATGAAATTTGCCTCGCTCTCAGTTGCAACCGCCTTTGCCATAAGGGTCTTGCCTGTTCCTGGCAAGCCTATGAGCATAAGGCCTTTAACAGGCCTTATACCCATCTTTCTGAAAACTTCGGGCTTTTTGAGAGGAAGTTCAACGGCCTCTGCAAGCTCCTTCTTTACTTGTTCAAGCCCGCCAACATCTTCCCACTTTACATTCGGCACTTCCACAAATACTTCGCGCAGAGCGCTTGGATGAATATCGCGCAATGCAGACAAAAAGTCATCGCGCGTAACTCTCAGATTCTCAAGCACCTTGGGAGGTATGAACTCCTGCTCCAAATCAATTTTGGGAAGTATGCGCCTTAATACGCGCATGGCAGACTCCTTGGTAAGCGAGGAAATGTCCGCGCCTGTGTAGCCATGGGTTATGTTTGCAAGCTCGTCAAGTGAAACCCCTTCAGCAATTGGCATGTTGCGCGTATGAATCTGTAGAATTTCCTTTCTCGCATTCCTGTCAGGTATTCCGATTTCAATCTCCCTGTCAAACCTGCCAGGCCTTCGCAGGGCCTGGTCAATTGCATTTGGCCTGTTGGTTGCGCCTATAACTATGACTTGCCCCCTAGTCTTCAGCCCGTCGAGCAGGGTGAGAAGCTGGCTCACCATTCTGCGCTCAACCTCCCCAGTAACCTCCTCGCGCTTTGGGGCTATTGCATCCAGCTCATCCATGAAAATTATGGTGGGTGAATTCTCCTCAGCCTCCTTGAATACCTGTCTCAGCCGTTCTTCGCTTTCACCTACGAATTTGCTAACCAGTTCAGGGCCTGCTATATGTATGAAATTTGCCTCGCTTTCGCTTGCAACTGCCTTTGCCAGCAGGGTTTTGCCAGTGCCGGGCGGGCCGTAAATCAAAACTCCCTTGGGAGCTTCAATTCCAAGCTTTTCAAAAAGCTCTGGGTGGCGCATGGGAAGTTCTACCATTTCCCTTATTTTCTGAACCTCTTCCTTAAGCCCGCCAATGTCCTCGTATGAGATGCTCGACAGCATCCTTCCAATATCCTTTATCGGCTCCTCCTTAACCTCGACTTTGGTTTCCTCAGTAACCAGCGCTATGCCTTGGGGCTGCACGACTGCAGCTATTAGTGGGAAGGAAGTTCCGAAAAGACCTACATAAAGCGTATCGCCCCGCGTAAGCGCCCTTCCCTTCAGCTTGTTTTTTATGAAAGCTCCAAAGTCGGGTGAAAACCGCATTCTCTGGCTCGGGGCAAGCACCACCTTCTTGGCCTCCCTTAGCTGCGCCTTTCTAACAAAAATCTTATCCCCAATCGCAACCCCTGCATTCTGCCTCAAGTAGCCATCCATACGGATTATGTTAAGCCCCTCATCCTGAGGGTGAGCCTGCCATACGACTGCAGCTGTACTTCTCTTCCCCTTCAACTCCACTATGTCTCCGCTGGTTACGCCAAGGATTTTGTAAGCGCGGGAATCTATCCTAACTATGCTTCTGCCCACATCATTCTGCAATGCCTCTACTACCTTCAAATTCACTCCTTCATTGCCTGCCATAATATCGCCTCTATTTTCTCGCTATGGTTTAAATAACTTTGAATTCACTCATTAGTCTGTAAGCATATATTGGATATCAAATATTTAAATTTATTTACCCCAGCTGCCAAGCTAGGAGCATGGATACGCTCTTCCACTTCCTGTTTACCCTAATAGCACTCTATGCAGCAAGGGTGCACATAAACCATCATCACCTCGCACCATTTGCATTTGCATTCATAGCCACCCTGCCTGACATGGACCACTTCTTCGGCATGGTGCCCCGGTGCACCTTTCACAATGTATTTGTTACGGTATTGATTCCGCTACTTCTAATTCTGCTCGCATTCAAGTTCGAGCGCTATGGTACTTTTTGGAAGAAGAGCATGATTCTGCTCTTGCTTGTGCTCACGGGCCATGTAGTGCTTGACTTCTTTACTGGCAACAGTGTTATGTTCATCTACCCTGTTAATGAGCAGGCAATCAACTTGCAGGGCTTTGCATACTGGGTCACAATAGATGGTCGGCAGTACCCAGTGGTTTCACCCGATAGCGTTGGAATTCTTATCTACTGCTTCATACTTGCAGGTGCATTCTTCCTTGACGAATTAGTTGATATACAGGACCGCACCCATAGGGGGCTTGGATATGCGATGAGCAGATTGGTTGAACAGGTGAAGAGCTGGCTGCGCGAACCATAAAGTTATTTATAGGTCTATTGAGTGAGTATAGAGCATATGGCAATGGTTAGAGGCGACCGAAAAACAGCTTCAGTCTTAAATCAACGAGATGCCACCATACTTGCCGCGCACGCCTCTCGTGGTAAAACCGAACTTCTTTTATTATGGAAAAAGCCCGTAGAGCCAGAAAACACAATGTCACTGTCTGCAGCCGGTAGTACGAGAAGAGAATTGGGTAAGTTATTTTGGCTTCTGAAAGGACTTTATGAAAAAGGAAAATTGAATAGGGATGCCTGTTGCGATGAGGTTAAATCTGGCGGATACGAGAGAGTGCACTTAACTAGGCTTCTGGTGCTTGCTAAGAAGAAGGGTCTGGTTAAGATGCGTGAGGAAACGGACGTTGGCATAATGCCAGTATTGAACGATAGAGCACACAGGCAAGACATAGGCAGAGCTCTAGAAAGAGCAAAGTGTGTGGAAAAAGGAATGGGAGCGCAAGTATATTGTGCGGTTTTGGATGAAATTAGGAGCCATGGAGGAAGCGCGTATATGAGCAGGCGTGAATTAGAGAGGGATATACGTTCAGCATTAATAAAAGATGCGCACAAAGTCGTTGAAACGCTTATTGAAAAGGGAGTATTGTTTGTAATAAGCAAAGAGCAGAGAATAAGGATTACATCAAAAGGAAGGCGGTTTAAGATTGGCATGGATCAGATTCTAAAGAAAACATCTAGATTTGTGGCAACTGAGGCGCATGCGTTGGAGATGATTTGCGAAAATAAATGCATTCCAAAACGGCTGAGGAAACTTGCACTTGACGTAATGATAGGGTCGGGTAAACTGACGGTTGCCCTCGGAATTGAACCGCGGGATGAGATTACAACTGCAAGCGCTTAGGTTTAAATAGTCTGAATGAGCGAGTATATTATGGCTCAAATCGGCACTAGGGTTGGTGCTGGACCAGACTCAAAAATGCCTACGGGCAAGTTCACAGGAATAGAGGCAGCTGGGGCGCAGAAGCTGGCAATTGACAGGAAAACTCTCGACGTTCTTTTGCAGGTTTACGAAGGCAGGGGCAGAATTACACTGATGGATATTGTGGATAGGGCGCTTGGAATAGACAGGATAATAGAGCTTGAAGCAAAGGATAGCGAGATTAGGGCAAAAGCGATTAAGAGTGGAAGGTTTCAGGAGGAAAGGTCATTTGTAAATTCCCTTGTTGAAAACGGAATGATCAAATTTTCAGGGCAACAGCTTGAGCTTACTGAGATGGGCTGGGAAGTGCTCGCTTCGAATGTGGAATCGATTCGGAAGGAGCTTGAAGCACGCGCAGAATGTGAAGCGATATTGAAGAACATAAAGAACATTTCAGAGCAGGAGCGTGCGTTCTTGGTAAGGCTCTTTCAGGAGCTGAGGCCCGAAGAGCTGATATTCTCATCAAGAATAGCTGAGGAATCTTGGGGCAGTAAGGCTAAGCGTGCAGGAACTGTGCTTTCGCTGGGCGCTTGGACGGATGTTAAGCATTCGCTCCTTTTGAAAGCGGACAGGTACATCTTCATAGACCATGGTTATGCCTCTGAGAAGGGGCTGAATACGGACGCGATTTTCAAAATAATAGATGAAGTGCGAAGGCTTACAGGTACGAGCCCGATGAGCTTGCAGGAAATTAAAGGCTCTGTGAGCACGCTTAAATTCAAGATTGCGGGAAGGCCTGTTGAGATAGTTCTGGTTGCAGGGGATGCGCTGGAAATGAAGTGGTCCGAGATTCCGGGCCTTGGCAGAGAAAAGGCAAGCGCAGTGATGGTGAAGAAGCCCTGCGAAGGGCTTTATGCAATTAGAGAGAAGGAGAATGTTGAAAAGATAGCGGGCGTATTGAAGAATAATGGATTATTGCTCGAGGTAGGCGTTGCAGGTACCGAAGAAATAT
>QMVF01000044.1 GCA_003660965.1 Microcaldota archaeon | reverse complement strand
AGCGCACATAGTTCAGCCAACTCCGCCTACTCCAGTAGTTCCAAAGACTCCCGCATCTCCTGTCAAACCAACTCCCAGCGTTAAAGAAAAGAAAAAGATGCCGCTGCGTCCTCCCAAAAAAGAGCAGACTTCGCCGGTTGTTAAGAAAAAGCCTCCCACAAAGCCGCTTACTCCTCCGCCAAAATACATTGCACCTGCACCAAGAACCAAGGCACCTCTTGCGCGCCCTGTAGTGCCTCCCGCTCCGCCTCCAACCACTCCCAAGCCTCCGCTGGCACCGCCTTCTGCCCCTCCAAAAAGAAAAAGGCCGGTAGTTTCGAAAAAGCCTGAGGCGCCTGCAAAGAAACCCAAGAAAAAGCCTGCGCGAGCTCAGCCCTCAAACATGGTTAGGGGTCTTGCCAAGGTAATATCAAAATCATTCCCCCACCTGCGCAAGAAACTTCGCGAGGCGGGAATGGATGATGATCCGATTCTGTTCATTCAGAAATCAATAATCATGGCTACTTTAATGGGAGTAATGCTTACTGTCTTGGGCTTCTTCATTCTTGATATTGCGGGGCTGAGCTTGAACCTGCTGGCAGTTATATTCCCCATAGCAATCACCCTTTCATTCATGTGGAGAATGCAGTATCCAGTTGCAAAGGCAAAGAAGAGGGCAAGGGAGGTTGATAGGGAGCTGGTGTTTGCAGGAAGGCAGATGCTTATTGAGCTAAAAGCAGGAGTTCCGCTATTTGATGCGATGCTCAGTATAAGCAGAGATTATGGTGAGATCAGCAACGAGTTTGCAAAGATAGTTGATCAGGTAAATGCAGGAGTACCTACGGATATTGCAATGCATGATGTGGCAGAGGACAATCCCTCCATGTCCTTCAAGCGAGTAATACTTCAACTTATAAACTCCATACGCTCTGGCTCTGATGTGGCAGCAGCTCTGGAAGCAGTGCTGGATCAGATATCACGGGAGCAGATAACTGAGCTCAAGGCATATGGTCAGAAGCTCAACCCGCTCGGCATGTTTTACATGGTATTCGGAATCATTTTACCATCACTGGGAATAGCACTTGCCATAATCATACTTTCATTCCTTAGCATAAGCCTGGACCTCAGCTTCCTCTATTCATTTCTCTTGGTAGTAGCAATAATTCAGTACATATTCGTCACCATAATAGAATCGCAGAAGCCGCAATATGAGTTTTAGGTGTTGTAAATGGTGAGCTTGGAAGACCTTATGAAAAATGTTGGGCGGATAATACCAAAGAAGAGAATGGCAGGCCTAGACCGGATGCTCATATACGCAGGCCTGGAGAGAATACCTGAGCTTGTAATGGGATTCATGATTCTTTTTGCCCTAGTTTTCGGAATGCTCTTGTTCTTCATAGGGCTTCAAATAGAGGCTACTGCGCAATATGCACCCTTATTGTCTCTTCTCAGCCTTCTCATATTCCCGCTCGCCTATCTTTACCTAACTCTGAGAATAGATTCAAGAAGAAGGCAGGTGGAAGTCGTTCTTCCAGACTTCCTTCAGCTGGCTTCTGCAAATGTGAGGGCAGGTATGCCGATAGACCAGGCAATGTGGCATGCTGCAAGGCCAGAATTCGGCCTGCTTTCAGAGGAGGTTACTGCGGTTGCAAAGCTCACCTTTGGAGGCGAGCCGTTTGCCGAAACCATGGACAGGCTTGGGGAGCGCATTGAATCCAAGAATCTTCAGCGCACAATCAGGCTCATAAAGCAAGGCCTTGTTTCAGGCGGAGAGATGGCTGATATTTTGGAGGAAACTGCGAATGATATAAGGAATGGGCAGATTATAAGAAAGGAAATAGCTACTGCGCTTTTGATGTATGTTATATTCATAGTGTTCGCATCTGCTCTTGGAGCGCCATTCCTTTACGGAGTTTCCTACAAGATGTTGAGTGTGCTTGAAACCGTATGGATTGAAATACCGCAGCTGGATGCGGGCGCAACAGCAGGTGCGGGTGGGTCCATTGGAATAGGCTCCTTCCTTACCCCAACCCCACCCACAATAAGCTCTGAGGATTTCCTAATATTCGCTCTAGTTGCATCCTTCCTAACTTCATTCTTTGCCTCAGTTATAATAGCTGTAATACAGGTGGGCTCCAAGAAGCACTTCGTACGCTACTTCCCCATATTCATAGCCATAACTGCAATCGTATTTACTGCAATAATATTAGTGCTTGATACAGTCTTTGCAGGCATATTGTAATGAGAGCCCTTTTGATTTTGTTATTGCTTGGAGTTATGCTCGGATGCGCCCAGCAGGAGCCGTATGCGAGAATGCCAGATGGTGCGAGGATTGGGCTTGAAGTTGCTTACAGCACACAGGAGCATGCGCAGGGGCTTTCAGGAAGGGAAAACCTGTGTGAGGAATGCGGGATGTTATTTGTTTATGCTGATTCCGACGAAAGGGGCTTCTGGATGTATGAAATGCAGTTCCCAATAGATATGATTTTCATAGACGAGAAAGGCGGGGTCGTTGACGTTGCCTACCAGATGCAGCCCTGCGAAAGCGAATGCATAGTGTATCATTCAAAGGGGAGTGCAAAGTATGTTTTGGAGGTGAATGCAGGCTATGCTCAAGAGCACGGGGTGCAAAAAGGAGAGAGCATTGAATTGCACTACTAGCCCTTCTTTTTGGGCTCCTTTGCCTTTCTGCTTCTAAAGAACAGGAAGAGGGCTATTAAAAGCAGTATGAAAAGTAAGGCCATAACAAAGCCTATAAACAACACCACGTAGAAAAGTTCTTTTGTGACTTCCGGAAACTCGAAGCCCCTTGTTTTATTGGCAGGTGGCTCTTCTGCAGCTTCTTCTGCTTCTTCTTCAATCCGTTCAAGCAGCTCTTCGCTCTTTTCAAGAGCAGCTGCGTAAAACCCGCTTGCCTGCTCATACCTTCCAACTTGAAGCGCGGCATTCGCCTGCTCCAAAAGATCTTCCACCGTGCTCTCATTGAGCTCTATTCCAAGAGCCTGGCTCGCATTCCTCGCATTCTCAAGATTGTCATCTATGCTCTGAAGCTCTGTTGAAAATAGCTCCTCCTTGAATATTACAAGCAGTTCGCCCGTATATTCGCATGCTCCATCTATTTCAGCCTCCAGCGAGGCAAGATCGGTTATGCTCATCGGCGTGTTGTTGAATTCCTCCTCAAGCTCAGTCATGCTCACCAGAAGTTCGGCTGTGGTTTCCAAGTATTCACCCTGATCATCGACTTCCTCAACTACGTAAACAGACTCAGTGCATGCATTGAGTTGCCCTTTTGCATCCTCAACCCTTTTTTCCAGCATGTCTGCTGCATTTTCTGCATTTGAAATTGCAACTGTGAAATCGTGGTGTGCATTATCTGCAGCCAGGTAATCCTTGTCATTTATTGCACTGCTCAGCAAATAGTATGCATATTCCGCAGTGTCCAGAGTTTCCCGGGTAAAGGGATCGTCAACCAGCTCCAGCGCGGAATTCACCCGCTCGCGTACCGAATTCAGTTCAGAGGTAGCATTCACAAGCAGCTGCTCATAAAACTGCTCCTGCAATGCAAACCCCGCACGCTCATTTGTGAATTGAACTATGTGCTCTGCAACTTGTTCAAGGCCTGCTATGTATTCAAGCTCGTCTTTCACTGCTGAAAGTGAATTGATTGCGGAATTAAGGGCGGTGTCGTTGAATTCCACCGGGTAGCAGAAGCCATATGCGTTGAATAAATCATTGCCGGCTATTCTATCCCGCGCTTCCTGAATATTCTCAAGCTGAGAGGCCGCGGTAGTTGCGGCATGAGGGTCCAGAGTGCGGGCGTCTTCCAGCGTGGAGAGGATGGAGGAAAGGTTTGAGGAGAGGTCTGCGGTTGCATTCTTGAAGTAAAGAATTGAATATATTGCAGGCAGGTTGTTGGCAAGTGCATTAAGGCAGAGGGGGATGGTTCTGAATGCAAGCAGACAGCTTTCCACAGGCTGAAGCGCGCTTGCATTATAATAGCAGGGCTTTGCAACATCCTCGCCCTGTGCATCTATGATTATAAGCCCCGTATACTGTTTGCACTGTCTTTCAAAAGGCATTCTGCTCTCATTGAAATTTACAACATGGGTGGCTATGGTATCTATGCGTTCCCCTATATTCAGAACTGAAATTTTCCATTCCCTGAGCACTCTGTGAATTTCCTCTGTGTTGTTCATTAGCGAAAACTCGCCTGTTAGATTTACGAATATCATCGCATAGTCCCCATCTACGCGGACTGCAACATAGTCATTCCCTTCGAAGGTGAATTGCTCTGCCCAGTAAGGCTCTTCGGGGTATAGGTAGGGCTCCATTAGCGCAGTTACATTTGCCTCTGCAAATGAAAAGGCTGACAGAAGCAGAAGAATAGTTAGAATTAATGATGCTCTCATGGAGTGGAATTGCTGCTCTGGGTTTTAATTCTTTTGCCCAAAGCACGCTTTCCCTTCATTTTTTAAACCTCAGCCTTCATAATGGACGAGCATGCAGCTCATAGTTTGCGAGAAGCCGAAAGTTGCAATAAAGGTAGCGAATGCGCTCGCGGAAGGGGATGTGAAACAGGAATCAGTGCACGGAGTCAGGTATTACAAGCTGAAAAGAAAGGGCAAGGAAATAGTGGTGGCTCCTGCAGTTGGCCATCTTTATGCCCTTAAACAAAAGGAGGGCTCGGGAGGCTATCCTGTTTTTGATATTGAGTGGGTTCCGGCGCATGAGGTTGAAAAGCGGGCTGCTTTCAGCAGGAAGTATTTGAAGGCTTTGCAGGCACTTTGTAAAAAGGCAGATGAATTCGTAAATTCCTGTGATTACGATCCGGAAGGCTCGTTGATAGGCTATAACGTTATCAGATTTGCGGGTAAGAGCGAGAAGGGAAAGAGAATGAAGTTCTCTGCCCTTACCTCTGATGATTTGCGGAGTGCGTATGATGATGCAGGCGAGTTAGATTATGGCAATGTTCAGGCTGGCGAGGCAAGGCACATGCTGGACTGGTTCTATGGTATAAATCTGAGCAGGGCGCTTATGGAAGCCATCAAAAAGGCAGGCACCTTCAGGCTTATGAGCATAGGCAGGGTGCAGGGGCCTGCCCTTAAAATATTAAGCGTGCGCGAGCGCTCCATAAAATCTTTCAAATCAAAACCATACTGGCTGTTGACTGCCAATGTGAGAGGAACTAGCTTTACAAATAAAAGAGGTAAGTTCAAGAGCAAGGAGGGGGCAAAGGCGGCTCTTGAAAGAAGTTCGAAAGAAGGAAGCGTAATTGCGGTTGAGGTTAGGCAGTATAAGCAGCCCCCTCCTCCGCCCTTTGATCTTACTTCGCTTCAGCTTGAGGCATATAGGTGGTTTAAGTTCTCGCCCGCCCTCACTCTCAACCTTGCCCAATCCCTTTATGAAAATTCATTCATATCCTATCCACGCACTGCCTCTCAAAAGCTTCCCTCAAAGCTAAATCACCCTAAACTGCTTGCAACTGTTGCAAAGAATGAAAAATATAAGGAGCAGGCGGACAGGTTGATTGCTGATGGGCGCATGAAGCCCCATGAAGGAAAGAAGGAGGACCCTGCCCACCCTGCAATTCACCCGATAAGCCCTGAGTCGCCTAGCGAACCTCGCGAAGCCAAGCTTTATGATTTGATAGTAAAGCGCTATCTTGCATGCTTTGCTGAGTGGGCGAAGAGGGAGAGCGGAAGAATTGAACTGCAGCTTGGTGAGGAAAATTATGAGGCAAAGGGTGCAAGGACTGTGGAAAGGAAGTGGATGGATTATTATGAACCTTATGTGAAGTTTGATGAAATCTCGCTTCCTCCTCTTGCCGAGAATGAGCTGGTGAAGGCGGAGAAGCTTGGAATGAATGAGAAAAAAACCAAGCCGCCTGCAAGGTATACTCATGCATCTATAATACAGGAGCTGGAAGGCAGAAACCTTGGAACCAAGGCGACCCGCTCTGCAATAATTGAAACTTTGCACAGGCGCGGCTATATAACCGGAAAGAAAATACAGGTTACCCCGCTCGGCCTGGCGGTTGTTGATGCGCTTTCCCATAGCTGCCCGCAGATTCTGGATGAGGAGCTTACCCGCAGGATTGAGATGGAAATGGAATTCATAAGAACTGGGGAGCTGGAGGAAGAGAAAGTGCTTGAGCACGGAAAGGAAATTTTGAGGGAAATATTGGATGCCTTTAGAAAGAGGGAGGATCAGATTGGAAGGGAATTGCGCGAGTCTCTTATGGAAACCAGGGAGAAGCAAAATTTGCTTGGAAAGTGTAGTGCATGTGGAGGCGATTTGAAAATAATAAGGCTTCCCACAGGCTCTGTTTTTGTAGGTTGTTCAGGCTATCCGAAATGCAGAATGAGCTACCCCCTGCCCCAGCGCGGAAAGATAGTTCCGCTGGGAAAGGTTTGCGAGAAGTGCGGAACTCCAATGGTACGCGTTTTCAGAGCGCGCTCGCGGCCTTTCGACATGTGCTTAGAGCCGAAGTGCGAAACCAAAAAGGAGTGGGGGAAGAAAAGGGCCGACGTAAAATCTTCTAAAAAGAAGGACTCTGAGTAAGCTATATATACCTTTAGTTTCTAACCACTAACTCCCGCCATTCTTCTGCTGTGGGAGGCAAGGAATGGTGGCTTAGAGGCGATTATTTGGCCGAGCTGGATGTACTTGATGT
>QMVF01000043.1 GCA_003660965.1 Microcaldota archaeon | reverse complement strand
CAGATATTCTCTAGCGCCTTCCTCTCTTGCCTGAGCTCGTTAAGCCCCGGTAGCTTCTTCCCCTTTGCTTGGGCAAGTTCCTGTTAGAAGCATGCGCTGGATCGTAGAGAAGCACTTCGAAGTACTTGTTCTGACCAGTCTCTCCAACCCAGTAGCTGTTCAGCACCTCGCAGTTGGGGTAGCGCTTGTTGGCGCGCTCCTCAGCTATGCGCTGCAATGACTTGCCGGTTGAGTAAAATCTTCCTGCCTTTGCAGGCTTCCTTCCCAAATCAGGCTTCTTCCTCTTCCTCTTGCCACGCCTTACGCGCACGCGCACTACAAGAAGTCCCTGCCTTGCCCTGTAGCCAAGCTCGCGCGCTCTTGCTAAATTAGTGGGCCTGTCTACACGTATGGCAGTAGGCTGCTTGTTCCATTCAGTAAGCCTCTTCCTGTATTCAGGAGAACGAGTTGCATATTCCCTCTGAAAAGTTTCCTTAATGTACCTGTACTTTCCCATTTCAAACACCTGCTCCCTCAATTTTGTATCATCAGAAGCGCACTAATACGGGAAGTCAAAGGTTAAAAAGGCTTGGCCAGAGCTACTCCTCGCCTATTAATGGAACGAAGACTACGGGCATGGTCTTTTCAACCTGCAGCTCTCCCTTGAGCTTCTGAATCAAAAGCAAATCTTGTCTGTAAGAGGAGCCTACAGGTATTACGAGCTTTCCGCCTTCTGCCAACTGTTCTTCAAGTGCTTTTGGTACTGAGCGCGCGGCTGCAGTTACGATTATGCGTTCGTAAGGCGCTTTGGCTGGATGGCCTTTTGTGCCATCACTATGAATGAATTCAATATTCTTGTAGCCTGCGCGCATGCAATTTGCTTTTGCACGCTCAACTAATTCAGCCACTCGCTCTATAGTAATCACTTTGCCCTTTTCACCCACTAACTCAGCTAAAACTGCAGCCTGGTAGCCGCTTCCTGCGCCCACTTCAAGCACGGTCATTCCCTCTTGTACATCAAGCAGGCGGGTCATGAAGGTTACTACTCCGGGTGCGCTTATTGTTTGACCATGCCCAATTGGCAGGGGCGAGTCTATGTAGGCATTCTGCTTAAGCTGCTCGGGCACGAAATCGGCTCTGTCTATTTTCATCACTGCTTTGGCTATCTTTTCACTTGCATAGCCCGTGCCGAGTAAATAGTTTACAAGCTCCTGGTTCGAATTCATGGTAGATGTTTATAAAATAGAAAAAAGTATAATGGTTGGGGAGAGTTAATTATGCAGCTAGTCAAAATACCGGAGGAGCGAGTTGCTGTTCTTCTAGGTGAGAAGGGAAGGGATAAGAGAAGGCTGGAGAAGGCTAGCAGTGCGAAGTTCAAAATCAGCGAGGATGGGGAGGTTGAGATTAGGGCCAATGATCCGGTGGTTGAATGGAGGGCAAAGGATTTTGTGTTTGCAGTTGGCCGCGGCTTCTCGCCTTCCAAGGCAATGAAGCTTGCAAATGAGGACTGTTATTTGCGCGTGATCGATCTGCGCCTGATGTTCAATACACCAAAGCAGATTAACAGGGTGAAGGGGAGAATTATAGGCGAGGAGGGGAGAACCAGGCAGGTGATTGAGGAATGTGCTGATGTTGATTTATGCATATACGGGCATACGGTTGCAATGATTGGAATGCTGGAGGAAGTGGGAATTGCTGAAAGGGCAATTCAGATGCTCATGGAAGGTGCTATGCATTCTACTGTTTACAAGATGCTGGAGGAGGGAAGGAGGAGGCTTAATGAAAGCAGAATGAGCTTGTGGGAGGAGAAACCGCGTTAGGCACTTATTCAAGCCACCTGTGGCCCTTACTTCTGTGGATCATTGTTGTAATCTTGACTGTCTTTCCTTCTATAGCATAAACCGCATAGTATATAGGAGATGGTCACTGTGAAGCCGGCTTAGCGCATTACTGCTTGCCTGAAATGCACCGGACTGGAGTTCTGGTTAACTGCATTGGGCTTATTTGCCTTGAAAGCCAGCCTATTTTTCACAGTGTTATCGACCCTAGCCTGCTCCATCGCACCCTTCAAAAGGCGTCGGGTATAGGAATAGCGCCTTTGGAGTGAATTGGAATTAGGAAGGGCAAATGCCACATAGCCGACTTCATCAAGGTGCGCCAGCGCATCCTTGCCCTCTGCATTCTTAGCGCCCACGTCCGCACCCTTGCGTATCAGCTGCCCCACTATATCAGGTAGTACAAAGGAGGAAGCTTCCATTATCAGAGTATTGTTTCCAGCATCCCTTGCATTTGGATCAAAGTCAGGGCTGTTTATGAGCTCTTCTGCCCGTCTGCTCAATGCCTTGATGCTCTGCGAGTCTCCTTTTCTGGTTGCAGTGTATAGTTCAATCATAACGCTGCGCAGAGCGTCGGATGTATCTGAATAATGGTCCATAGCTTTCAGTCTCTTACCCATTCAAACACCTGCCTAGCATACATGCTCAGTCAAATTTAGTGTTGAATAGTGCCTGTTCTGCTATTTAAAGCTTTCTTTTTGCCTTCCTGTATTAGATTAATTATAGTTGCCAAGCGTAAACTATTTAAATTGCCATGTGTAAACTCTAATGAAATTTATGATATTCAGGCACTTTTACGAGAGAGCGCTGGGCTCAAAGGTAAAGGTGAAGCTGCTCCAGAGGCTGCTGAATGAGGAGATTTCGGCTAGCGAAAGGGAGCTTGCATCAATGCTAGGCCTGTCGCATACAGCAGTTAGCAAGGCAATGAAGGAATTCCATGAGCTGCATTTGGTAACTCCTGTGCACATAGGAAGCGCGCTCATGTGGAGAACCAATAAGCAGAGCTATGCGTACAAGGTGCTTTCACGGGCAATGTCCAAAAGCCCTAGACAGGTTATGATTGAACTGGTTGCAGACAAGCTTGGTAAATACAGAGAACTGCAGAAGGTGGTGCTGTTTGGAATAGTTGCAGATGGAAGGGAGGAAAGGCATAGCCCTGTGGAATTGCTTCTGGTTTTAAGGCCTGATGCAAAGTATGAGGGCTATTTGAGGCATTCGCTTGACCGCGCCCTGCTTGAATTGGATCAGGAGTGCAGAACCCTGTTTGGCAATGGCGTGGCAGCTCATTTAGCAAGCGAGGAGGAGCTGAGTTCAAAATATAAAGGTGTTGTTGAAAAAGGGGTTCAGGTGATCGGTTAGCAGGTGCGATTATGGCTAGAGACAATCCCATATTCAATCAGTTCAGGGAGCATTCAGTAGCAGAGTTCTTCAGAAAGAACAGGCAGATGCTCGGCTTTTCAGGAAAGGTTAGGAGCTTGACCACTATTGTGCACGAGTATGTAACCAACTCGCTGGATGCGTGTGAGGAGGCTGGCATTCTGCCTGATATTGGAATTGAAATTCGGGTTGTTAATGGGGATCATTGCGTGGTTAGGGCGAGCGACAATGGGCCTGGAATTCCACAGAAACTAGTTGGCAAGGCCTTGGGAATGATGCTTGCTGGTACCAAGTTCCACAGGTATATGCAGCAAAGGGGCCAGCAGGGAATTGGTGCTGCGGGGTGTACGATGTTTGCATTGATTACAACCGGCACTCCAGTTAAGGTGAGAACTGGCACTGGGACCAGTAAGGTTTATTCTTGCGATTTGTCAATTGATGTGAAAACCAATAAGCCCAAGATGCTGAATGAGAAGATGGAGGAGGGCGAGATGAGGGGGCTTGAGATTGAGGGTGAGTTTGGTGAAGTAAAGTATGACAAGGGAGAGTACGGCCCGCTTGCATACTTGAAGCGCACTGCAATTGCAAACCCGCATGCTCAAATCAAGTTCAAAGGGCCTAATGATGAGGAGGTGCTTTTCCCGCGTGCAAGCGATGCGATTCCAGAAAGACCCAAGGAAGTTCTTCCGCATCCGCTAGGCCTGACTACCAGCGATTTGGTGGAAATGGCGCATCATTCCAAGGACAGGAAGATCAGTTCTTTTCTTATGAATAATTTCACGCGTGTGAGCTCTGGTAAAATAGGTGAGCTGCGCGGGCTTCTGCCTGATGTTAATTTGAATGCAAAGCCCCGCAACTTGGCCTGGGCTGATGCTGAGAAAATGATTGATGCATTCAGCAGGCTTAGGTGGATTGCACCTGCAACTGATTCCATAAGGCCCATAGGCGAGGAGCAGGTAAAGAAGGCTCTTGTTAACATATTGAACCCGGAATTCATGTCTGTGCGCGAGAGAAAGCCCAAGGTATTCAGGGGCGGCGTGCCATTTGTAGTTGAAACTGCCATCACGTATGGGGGGAACTCTGGAAGGCATACTCAGAGCGGGGTGAGCGGGGATGTTATAAGGTTTGCAAACCGTGCTCCTTTGCTCTTTGATGCAGGCGGGTGCGCAATTACCCAGGCTGTTAAGGAGATGGACTGGAACAGGTATGGAATGAAGGAGTTTGACTCCATGCCCATAACGGTTTTCGTAAATTTTGTGAGCGTGCACGTACCATATACGGGCGCTGGAAAGCAGGCAATTGCAAATGAAGAGGAAATTGTAGGGGAAATAAAGCTCTCTGTAATGGAATGTGCACGGGAGCTGCAGTCGCATCTGCGCGGGAAAGTAAGGGCTGGGGAGAAGGAGGCTAAGAAAAAGGCTATTATGAGGTATGTTGATCAGCTTGCCAAAGATTTGGTTGAACTTTCAGGCACAGGGGATGTTGAGAGGCTGAAGAAGAAGCTGGTTAAACTGGTTGAGGGCAAGTACAAGAAGAAGATTGAGGATGCTACTCTTGAGGAAATTGCTGGGGAGGCTGCTGCTGCCCAGCTCGAGGCTGAGAATTCTAAGAATGAAGGTGAGAGTTAAGGATGGTGATGATTATGGCGCGTAAAAAGGATGCAAAGGCTCTTGAAAAATTAATGGAGCTGGGCAAGGGAATGGTTAATGAAGTAAGGCGGGGCAAGTCCCCTAATTTTGAAGCTACAGTGAGGAGCAGAAGCAATGTGAAGTATGATGAAAGCTTTGGCTATTTGAGGCTTGGAAAAAGGAAGGAAACCAGAACTTTTGTGAATGTAGGGCAGGCACGCAAATTCATGCAAACCGTTGCAGTTGCTGCAAAGTGCAAGAAGTTTTTGGATGAGGATGCACACACGTCAATAAGAGGTCTTTTCTACCAGCTCAAATATTCATTGGGCGAGGATGTGGAGGATGAGCTGTTTACCGAGCAGAGCGAGAGCAACCCGCTTATAGAGGATTTGGAGGTTGCGCTTAATTTGAAGCGCGAGGATTTGAATTTGAATACTGACCGAAAGGGAGTGGTTGCAGGAAGCATGCGGGTTGTGGACAGGTTTGGCGGTGAGGAAACCACAATCAATTGCGCAAAGCAGGGAAGGAGCGGCTGGGCTATTCCGAGCGATGTTGACAATAATATGGAAATTACTGATTTGAAAGCCGATTATGTTCTGGTTGTGGAGAAGGACGCACTTTGGCAGAGGCTGAATGAGGATAAGTTTTGGAGGAAGGAGAAGTGCATTCTGATTACTCCGAAGGGCCAGGCTTCGCGTGGTTGTAGAAGGCTGATCAATAAATTGGCAGATATGAAGCTCCCAATTTACGTATTCACGGACTGCGATGCGTGGGGCTGGTACATCTACTGGGCAATTAAGACAGGAAGTATGAATCTCGCTTACCTGGCAGATGATATTGCAACCCCGCAGGCGCGCTTTGTTGGAGTTACTATGCAGGATATTGTGGATTATGATTTTTTGGGAAAGCTTACCATTAAGGCTAAGCCGGTGGACCTGAAGAGGGCGCAGGAAATGATGAGCTATCCGTGGATTGCAAGGCACAAGGAGTGGGTGAAGGAGCTCAAAACTGTAATGAAGAGCAAGAAGAAATTGGAGCAGGATGCTCTGCAAGGCCCGAGGCTTTCATTCGTTGGCGAGTATTTGAAGAAGAAGATTAAGGAGAAGAAGTTGCTACCTTAGTCTTTCAAGTGTATTGCTAATTTCGCTCCTAAGGTGCGCATAAGAGTTGCGGTATGGAACTCCAATTACGAAGCCAGTTATTGCACCGAAGACTTCCATGCCAGGATGTTCGAGCCTGTAATGCATGCGCTCGAGCGATCTGAGAACGTCTGCCTTTACTTCAGGAACCTCTTGTGCCATCTTCTCAAGCAGCGCGACCATATTGCTGCGTACAGTATTCACGCCAACTGCGCGCAGGCTTGGCTGATGTGTTAGGTATAGAGGAAGGCGGGTGAAGAGCGAGAAGAACTGCATTACCATATTGTGCATTGGATTTCCTGCAGGCTCCCACCATTTTGTAAAGTAGTTCTCAAAATGCGCTATAACCTCCCTTGCTTTTGCGGGCTCGCTCACCTTTGCCAGTTCCTTCATTGCAGCCTCGCACTTGTTTCCCATGCGTTTGCTCATGTATGCGTAAACGGGAGTTGCTACTGTGAGAGTCAGCAGAGTTGCGAACGTTAGGGAAGGATTGAGGGAGGCTGAGGCCAGAAGTGAGCCTGCTAACGAGGCAGGTTTGACTATGGCTCCTAAACTTATCAACGTGCCAGTAGCTGTCAGAGGGAAGGTGAATGTAAGAGTATCGCCCAGCTTTCCGAGCAGACCTTTGTTAAACCATCGTTCATTGGTTTTGAAGGGCTCGAGCAGTGCATTATAGCCGCGCTCGCCGAGCTTTGAAAGCGCAGGCGCAGCCAAGAGATTACCCCGCCTGAATTCATCTATAAGGT
>QMVF01000042.1 GCA_003660965.1 Microcaldota archaeon | reverse complement strand
TAGTAACGCGGTGTCTGTCGGTCTGGTCGTCTGTGGTCTCACATGCGCCCCACCAGCCACCGGCGGTGGAGTTCTTGGCTGTACAATACGGAATTCCGTATGTGTCGCCGCCCTTTGAGAACTGCGCTCTGTAGGCAAGCCTTGGCTTCTTTGCCACGACCTTGTCCAGAGTGTCGTCCCAAACGGTCTCAGTGTAGACCCACAGTGTTTGGTCTTCTGTGTATGAGATACCAGCTGTGTTGTCCTTCGTGTTGTATGTAGCGAAGGGCGAGAAGTCACTTTCAGTGATCTTCTTCACAGCCTGTCTCGCCGGCTGACCGCTCGTACCGGCTGTACCTGCGGTGTAGGTAATCTTGTTGCTGTTCGATGCAAGGCCTGACCAATAGTTGTTCTTGGTAGGCACATCGAAGCCGGTTATGTCTGTGGTTGTGTTGTACAGGTCGTCTGATGTAGACGAGTTCCTGTTTCCTAGGTATTTGTCAGTGTAGTCTGTAATCAGAGTCTTCCAACCAAATGCACCTGTCACCACGCCCGGGAGGGTCACTTCAAGTTTGACCTTCTCGTTGCTGATGGCGCACGTGCCTCCGGTTGTAGAGTCTCCGCCTACTGTACATGTGGCATCCCCGGTTGTGCTCGCGGTAATGGTCTGTGCCTTATACGCGAGGTTACCGAGCATAGCCGCAATGTTGGCAGCGACTACACCGTCGCTTGCAGCTGCACCCTCACCGACAACGACTTGCGCTGTTGGTTGCCCATTCTGGTTTATCAGTTGCACGTTTCCATATGAAACATCGGCAACTGCCAGAGAGGCTCCCAAAAGCGCAGCGCCTGCGGCAAGCGCAGCCACACGCTTCACGTTCAACCTCTTCACGTTCTCACCTCATTTATTGTCGCCTGCTGTTCGGGGCTTTTCATAAGGATTATCGGCGACAAATGCCCCAGTCCGGATAGTCCGCTGTTTAACGGCGATCCTACCTCGGAATCAACTGCCTTATAAGAAGGGAGCTTTAAAAACATTACTGGAATGCATAAAGTGGAGTTTAATAATGGGCTTTTTAAGTTCGACGGTAGGCGAGGGTAGCCTCGCTTTGAGCACCCAACTTACGACGTGAAATGCCATTCTGAAAGCACCCATATTCAAGCTTCGTCTTAAAGCGAAGTTTATAAATTTAGCGCTGAAGCCTGCTCAAGCCGCTTTTCAACCTCCTTCCAATTCACTATGTTCCAGAACTGATCCACGAACTCGGCGCGCCTGTTCTGGTACTTCAAATAATAGGCATGCTCCCATACATCCAATACCAATATAGGTACTGAGCCCTGTAAGGTCTGCTTCTGATGATTTTCAGCCTGAAGCACTATTAGCCTTTTGCCAAGCGGCTCCCACGCGAGCACGCCCCAGCCCGAGCCCTCCACTGCTTTTGAGGCTGCTGCAAACTGATTTTTGAAATTCTCAACTGAGCCAAAATCCTTTTTCATTTGCTCATGCAATTTACCCGACGTTGGTTCCTCGCTCTGCTCTTTTGGACACATGGATTTCCAGAATAAGGAATGGAAGTAATGGCCTGAGCCGTGGAATGCAAGTGCAAGCGAAAGCGCGCGTATAGCTCCATAATCGCCTTTCTCTCTCGCTTCCTTCAATTTTGCAAGCGCGGAATTCAAACCCTTAACATAACCAGCATGATGCTTTTGATGATGCAATTTCATAGTGGCTTCATCTATGTAAGGCTCAAGCGCATTGTAAGCATAGGGTAAGTCTGGCAGCTTGTATTCATCCATAAAAACACCTCTATGAATTAAGTTTAAAACCAAGTTATAAAATACTTGTCCTTCCGCAGCGGAATTCATTCTTGCTCAAGCAGAGGCCCATAGCTCTTAAGGCCTAAAGAGGAAAGCGAGTTCCACAGAGTTATGCGCCAAAGCCCCTCTTCCTTAATCAGGATTGAAACGCTTGCATTCCCCACCTTGAAAGCCCTCCACCTTCGCAAGGGCATTTGAAGGAATTTGCAGGCAAAGGTTACTATAGGGCCGTGGTGGGTGAGCACCAATATGCTTTCCTCTTTTGCTGTGAAAATTTTTTCCTGGAAGTAATTCCAAACTCTGCGCTGAACCTGCTGTGCGCTCTCACCATTTCCAGGTGCCTTGGCAAGCGGGTCTGCATGATGCCTCTTTGCCTGTGGATCATCATCATAGTACTTTCCTTCAAGCGAGCCATAATATCTTTCGCGGAGCTCAGGTGCAAATTCGACTGGGCAGTTCAAGTCAAGAAGCTTTAGCGTATCCCGCGCGCGCTTTGAGTCTGAGCAAAAGACCCTGCCAATCTCCTCATGATCAAACCTCTTCTTTAGCGATTCAGCCTGCTTCAAGCCAAGTTCAGTTAGAGGGGAGTCGGTCCAGCCCCCATAATAGCGCTTTGCATTCGACTCTGATTCAGCATGTCTTACTATGAATATCGTATTCACCATTGCAGAAGGCTGTTAGCGTCAAAGGTTAAAAATCAATTTGGAATGTGCAGTACTTCCAAAACTGCGCGCTTAACATCATCAAAGAAATTCTCTGGGAATGATTTGTTCTCTTTGGGTGGGCAGCTGTTGTTGTACATGCCCTCGTACCTCTTGCTTCGTTCATCGCGTTTCAGCCGTATTTCGCCCGATTTTTTCTTTCAGGGTATCATTGCCTGGGCAGCGGAGCACCTTGCGGTCGCCGCTCATGAACTTCACCCTGCCAGAAATAGCTCAACTCAAGAATATCAAAATTAGCACTAGAATTTGAGCAACTATCATGATTCTATCTTGATTTTCAGCTAAAATGCAAAAAAAATGTGAGGGATTTTTAAACCCACCCTCTGAAATAATGCTCAGGCGGCCATGGTTGAAATAAAGGGAATTAAGCTGGACAAAGCAGACCGAGTGATACTAGCGGAGCTTGATAAGAACTGCCGCGTGCCCATGAAGAGGCTGGCACGGCTTGCCAGAAAATCAAGGCAGAGTGTGGAGTACAGAATTAGAAGGCTTGTGGAGGAGGGAGTTATAACGGGCTTCAATGCAGCCATCAACCCGCACAAGATGGGCTACAAGCTTTACAAGCTGTACTTCCAGCTGAGGAATGTACCCTCTGATAAGAAAAAATTGCTTGACTATTTGCGCACCTCCGGAATAGTTTACTGGATGGGCGAGTGCGATGGAGCATGGGACCTCATATTTGCGGTCTATACCAAGTCAGATTACGATTTTTATGAATTGAAGAACAGATTGATTTCAAAATTCGGCAGGATAATCGTGAAGCGGGACTGGGGGATGCTCATAGACGTAAAGCAGTACCCGAAGATGTATTTTACTGACAAGATTTCACCCCCAACGGAATTTGCGGGTGGGATAGCAAATGTCAAATTGGATTCATTGGACAGAGCAATTCTAAGCATGATAGTAAATGATGCGCGCATACCAATTACGAAATTGGCTGCGGGGGTGAAATCTACTCCGAGCAGGGTTGCGAGCAGGCTGGAAAGAATGGAGCGGGAGAGAGTTATAATACAATATAGAATAGGTGTGGACCATAGCAGGCTCGGGCTTGAGTTTTACAAGGCAATTGTACATTTGGATAGATATACTAAAGAGGATCAGAGGAAGGTGCTTGCCTACGTTTCCTCCCTTCCAAATACACAATACTTCATTCGGGATATTTGGAATCTGGAGCCTGAGTTCGTGGTAAACAACTACCATGAATATTATAAGATAATAAATGAAATGAAAGCTCAATTCCCGCAAGTTATAAGAAATGTCGAATCCGCACTAATGAAAACCGATGAATGGACTCCTGGCTTTAAGAGAATAATAAGCGAGGTCTGAGCGAGATGAAGAGCAAGCAGATAGTAGTTGGGATGTCTGGCGGAGTGGATTCCTCAATTGCACTAATTTTGCTCAAGCAGAAGGGCTGGAAGCCTGTTGGAGTCTCGCTAAAGCTGCCGGTTTGGGAGAGCGAGCGCAATAGAATGCGCGAGAATGCGTGCTGTACTGATAAATCGCTTCGCATCGCTAAACGAGTTTGCAAAAAATTCGGAGCGGAGCATCATGTTTATGATGTAAGAAGGGAATTTGAGTGTTCGGTTATGGACTATTTTGTAAATGAACTCAAAAGTGCGCGAACCCCAAATCCGTGCGTAATCTGTAATAGGCAGTTGAAGTTCAAAAAGCTGTTCGAGTGGGCTCACGCGCATGGAATTGAGTATGTGACTACTGGCCATTATGCGCGAGTTAGGTTGAACAGGAAAAGCAGAAGGGCGGAGCTGATGAGGGCGAAAGATAAGGGAAAGGACCAGAGCTACGGCCTCGCATTCTTGACTCAGGAGTGGCTTGCGAAAACGAAGTTCCCGCTTGGTGAATATACGAAAAAGCAGATTTTGAAAATTGCGAAACGAAAAGGCCTTGCATACCTTACGAAGAGGAAGCAAAGCCAGAACCTATGCTTCGTGGCAGGAGCCGCGCTTCCGCACTATTTGGAGGAGCGGATTGGAAGGAAGCCTGGAAAAATTATTGATGAGAGCGGGAAATTTTTGGGAAGGCATAAGGGGTTGCACCTATACACCATAGGCCAGAGCAAGAGGCTGAACCTGCCATACAAATATTATGTAAAAGCATTTGATGTTCCCAAAAACAAACTCATAGTAACTCGAAATCGAAAGGCGCTTTTGAAAAAGCAAATGATGCTCAGCCAAGTGCATTTTATCTCGAGTCAGGCACCAAAGAAGAAGGTTGAAATCCTAGCGCAAGTGAGGAGCAAGCAGAAACCAAGTAAGGCAACACTGCACCCCCCGGAGCAGGGCAAGGCAAAGGTTGTTTTCAAAAGAGCGCAGGAGATGCTCACCCCGGGCCAGCTCTGTGCATTCTACAAAGGAGATGTTTGTTTAGGCGGCGGAATGATTGAGGAAGTGAAATAGGTTTTCTTTTTCGTTAACGTTTTTCTTTTCTAAAAAGAAAAAGGTTAATGCAGGGGGCAGGATTTTCAGTGCGATTTTCCGCTGGCGCTTTTGCGCCGAAGGCGGAAAAGGGCCATTCGAACCTGCGAACTCCTAAGAGACCAGATCTTGAGTTTCGCCTTGCCTCTTCAGAAAGTTTTGGCTGAAGCCTTTTTCCAAAAAGGCTTCCTGGCGCGTTTGGTCAAACTGTTCTTTCTTTTCGTTAACGTTTTCTTTCTTGGAAGAAAGAAAAGGTTATTGACCAGGCTCCGCAACCCCTGCTAAAAGAACCTACGGTTCTTTTAAGAACTCCCTTTACTTGCCTACGGTTCTTTTAAGAACTCCCTTTACTTGCCTACGGTTCTTTTAAGAACTCCCTTTACTTGCCTACGGTTCTTTTAAGAACTCCCTTTACTTGCCTACGGTTCCTAAGACCTCCCTTAGAAACCAAGTTCCGACACCTCCTTTACGGCTGATGAACTATATTAATTTAATACATGGCATTCAACTGCATGGCAGGCGGTGATGAGGATGATGGTTGGTACAAAGGATAACTTTGAGAATGAAGTTCTGAAGTCAAATATGCTCGTGCTCGTCGATTTCTGGGCCCCCTGGTGCGGCCCATGCAGAATGCTCGGCCCCATAATCGACAAGCTGGAAGAGGATGCGAGCTACAAGGGAAAGGCAAAGTTCGTAAAGGTCAATGTAGACGAGCAGCAGGAGTTGGCACAGCAGTTCAACATAATGAGCATTCCAACTCTCATGCTTTTCAAAGGAGGAAAGCCGGTGGATTCCAAAATTGGAGCTGCGCCTGAGGCCGACCTGAGAGACTGGATTCAGAAGAATCTTTAGGCAATCAATAGTTATTAATAATGGGACGCGCATCTAGTTTTTGATTCAAATGCCATACCAGACTCCGCGGGGCACGCGGGATTTAATGCCTGAGAAAGCGATGCAGCTAGAGGAGCTGCTGGATAGCGTGCGGGGAGTTTTCAGAAAATATGGCTATGAGCCTGTTGAAACTCCTGCATTTGAGGAGCTTGAGGTGCTTGAGAAGAAGAGCGGGGAGGAAGTGAGGAAGCAAATATTCAAAGTGGGCGAGGGCGAGCGGCTGGGCTTGAGGTTTGATTTGACCGTGCCCTTGGCAAGGCTTGCGGCATCCAATTCAGACTTACCTCTTCCATTCAAGCGCTATCATATATCGCGCGTGTGGAGGCATGAGGAGCCTCAGAAGGGCAGGTTCAGGGAATTCTACCAGGCAGATATAGATATAGTGGGAAGCGAGAGTATGGAGTGCGAAGCCGAGGTGCTAGCCTGCGCTTTGGAAGCCCTACAGGCAGTTGGACTAAAGGAATGCAGAATCAGACTGAATAATCGGAAACTTTTGGATGCAATGTTTGCAAAGCTAGGTCTGAAGGCAGGCGCTACTGAAATTTTCAGAGCTCTTGATAAATTGGACAGGCAGGGAAAGCAAGTGGTGGTTGAGGAGTTGCGCAAATTGGGCCTGGGACCTGGAGAGATTGATGCAATTATGAAGGTTGTGGAGCTCAAAGGTTCGAATGAAAAGAAGTTGGAATATGCAGAAAAGGAATTTCCGAATGAGGGGGTGAAGGAGCTGCGCGAAATTTTAGACTGTTTGAAGGATTATGGTGTGGAAGCTGAATTCGACCTCTCGCTGGTGCGCGGGCTTGACTACTACACCGGCCCGGTGTTTGAAATCAGCGCTGGCAAGGAGGTGGGTTCAATTGCAGCTGGGGGAAGGTATGATAATTTGATTGGGCTGTATGGTTCAAAGCAAATGCCGGCTACTGGAATTTCGC
>QMVF01000041.1 GCA_003660965.1 Microcaldota archaeon | reverse complement strand
GTGAGGCTGAGTGCGCTTTTGGGAATATATCAGCTTTATGGGAACAATTGCGCTTACAGCAAGAAGTACTTTAAGAAATTGAAGGGCTTCAATACCAAGATAAGTTTTTTTGAAGATACTGAACTGTCGATGAGGGCTAAAAAGATAGGGAAGATAAGGATTGATCCTAAACTTATAGTTTATGCATCTACGCGCAGGTTCAAGCAGAAAGGCTACTTGTCAGTTGCCAAAATAAATGTTCAAGCATTCTTCAATTTCCTATTGGGAAGGCCCATAAAGACCAAGTATTTTGGGGATATAAGGCACTGAGCGGAGATCAGGAAATCTTTTTGAGGAAAGCTTCCAATTCGGATACAGTAACTAGGGCAAGCCTCCCTGAAGAAATGAGCATCTTCATGAGCACCCGTGCTTTCGAAGTCGATTCCAAGGACTCTTCAAACTCGACTTTTTCAGAATCGTTTGCAAATAGAAGCAGCTGCCTTTGCTGAGTTGAATTTGAAAGGATGGTGTTTAGAGTTTCAGGGGAGGGATCGTAAATGTGCACGAGCATCCCGCCCCCGGCGGAAATGCGCGTATCATATTGTTTGGAAGAGTTAAGCTCCTCAAAGCGTATTGCATTGTTTACGAAAACATCCCGCATTCTTCTGAAGATTGCAAGATATCTTACACTTCTTCCTGATTTCTCCTCCCAGCTAGAGAGCGCATAAAGGCCCAGAACGCTCTTCACGCTTCCATCCTGAACTAGCTTGTTGAGAATTCTTTCAGTATTGTAATCACCAATTCGTATTCCTTTACCCTTGTAATACATCTTTCTGAACCCTGATTTGATTTCGCTTATCTTTAGGGGCATGTACTCCCATTTGTAATCGCTGTTAACTGAATTGAATAGCTCGAGCACCGCGCTTTTTTTAACCGGAATAGATATCTTCGATAGTGGGGGAAAGTCAGGCACGTCAAGGGAATAGGTTTCCACGTCTGGGCGTTTTAACGAGTACCCTATGAAGAAAACTATGGCAACTATAAGAATTCCAAGTTGATACTCTGTTTCATCCCACCAGTTTCTTCTCGGAGTATAGGTTGCCTCTAATGTCTGAGAACTTGTTCCGAAAGTGAATGTGAACTCATGGTTTCCTGCTGGAACGGGTGCGGGAGTTACTTCAAAAACTATAAGGTCTTCTTCTTTTTCCAGATTCATAACTGGGGCTCCATCAAACTGCGCGCTTATAGCATCAAGGTTTATGCTTTCTTCAAAGGGAACTCCATCTGCGAGCAACTTAAAGCCAAAGTGCCCTTCATTCCAATCAGAGAATATTTTTTCTACTGTAAGCAAGGGCACGTGAAGGTATGATTTTGCATAAACCTTTCCGCTTGCGCTATTTTTTAGAGCGAGTACGTAATCCCCCGGTGGAAGGTCTACAAAATAATCATACTGCAGATTGGCGCTAACTGGGGTTCTTATGTCTTCGCGGCGTATGCGGTTGCCCTCTGAGTAGACTTCCAAGCTCATGGCGGTGCTGATCTGGGAAAGCTTGCTACCGTCTATTTTGAGCTTTTTTCCACTGATTTCAGTAGGAAGAGCCTGGGGTTCGTGAGAAAGAATTCCGCCGCCTATCAAGGGGTCGGAAGGGGGGAAAATCACTGAATGCAGGAAAGTACGGTTGTTTGTATCGCGTATGTTGGCTGTGACAAACGGATACAGGGTTATGTTCATATGTTCTGGGTTGGGAGAGGTTGTAAGGGAGGCGCTTCCGGCTGCTTCTGAAGAATTCAGAAGGATTGAGCCATTTAGCACGGGTTTCAACCAGGAGGCGTGAGCAATTATATCAAAAAAGTCTTCAGCAGCAGCAGTAACATTGTCATTCCAGCCACGAGAAAGTGTTTTGGGTATTATTACGATTTTGCCTTTACTGCCCAGTTCTTCAAAGGAGGCAACTAGAATGTCATCATCAATGATGAAGGAGCCGGCTAAGTGGGAGGAGGGAACGTAGCCCGATGCGATTCTTTGAAAGGAAAGACCGTAATTTGATTGGAGAACTCCAGGGTCTACCGGCGCGATAGTACCATCAGGGAGTTCAACGTCGGTGAGCGCAAAACCTGCAAACAGAAGTATGTCTCCTTCTTTTGTTAGATTGAGCATGTCCTTTCCTTTTTCAAGACCAACGATGGATGCGGGCATATAGCCTGAATCTGAGAAAAACACATAGACTGTGAGTGCGGAGGGAGAGTGCTGTAGCTGGTCCAGATGCTCGCGTTCCAGAATCTGATTGTTTTCATCAAGAAGGGTTTCCAGTGCAGTACTGAAATTTTGAGTTAGTGCTGATCCCGTGCTTCTTGATTCAACGAAAACAACACGATCTGCAATCGGGGAATCGAAGAAGAAGAGGGAGAGGTTTGCTTTGGTTATGTTTTCGGAGGATAATGAAACAGAGGCTACGCCTATTGAATTGGGAAGCCCGGTGGCAGGTACAACCTGACCATACCAGATAATATCACTTGTCTTGCCAAAGATGCTGAATGAAGAACCGGGCGGCGCCTCTGGAGGAAGCAGAGGTGTTGCTGGGCCTAGGAAGAAGAGGAAGTAGAGGAGGATTCCGATTATGAATAATATGAGAAAGGCGAGCCCGAGCATAATGCCCTTTGGAACTGCGGGGCTTCTTGGAATTTTGGAAAGATCTCCTACACGTTTTGCATCGAGACTCATTAGCTCCTTTATATGCTTCTGGGCAATCTGTCTGAAAATCTCTATGCCCTCGGGTTTTTTCTGGGGCTTGAATTCCAGCACATATTCGAAGCGTCTCCGTATGTTGAAAATATAGGATTGCTTGGATATTTTAAGGCCGAGAAAATCCCTTAGCTTCTTTCCAGAACCTGGCTTATTTTGTGGGTTTGCCGCCATTTGATGCGCCTCATTCTCTCGCCTTCAGCACGCCGCTCTGAATCATCTTGTTTAGAACTTCCTCCACCCTCTGCTCGTTTACCTTGAACACTTTGGAAAACTCGCCTACGTTGATTTCGTTTTCATGTTCGTCTATCCACTTCTGTATTTTCAACATAAGAACTTCGTCGGAATACGCCTCAAGCTCCTTCACCCGCAGGAACAGGGCGTCATTCTTTCCCTTAAGCTCCATGTTTTCAAGGCTTAGGCGCTCGTTTGAAGATTCAAGGCTTGCAAGTTTCTTCCTCGCCTGCTCAAATTTGGTTTTTAGAGAGTCATACATTGCGTACAGCTCGTCATAGCTTGAGGAAACATAAGAAGTTAGATCGGTAAGCGAGGCCTCGATTATCTGAAGCAGTTGAACATGATCCACCTCGTATGATTCTTCGAGAAGGGAAATGAGGTTTACAAAATATTTAAGAATTATTATGCGCCTCTTGCTTGGACTCATGCCGGGAGAAATACTGTAGTAGATTTCAATCTCATTTGGCTTCAGATGGGTAAGAGAAAAGAGGTAGGGGTTTTTGGAAATGTCGCGGCTTTCTATGTGGATCAGAGAAAGCGTGTCTCCCACTGTCGCAAAGCGTAGGAATTGTAGAGGGGAGAGCAACGAAATTATGCTCTTTACATCCTGCTTTCTTGTAGCATGTATTCTGAACCCGTCTGCTGTCGGTTCCTTCACTTCCGTTTTCTTCTTCTCCTTTGCCATGTTCATTCACTCTTTTTTTCCTCCTTGATTTCACTTGCTGGATGGTATTGAACCAATGCAAGCGCGGCCATGAATAAAACGAGTAGAATGGCCATTACAAGTCCCTGAAGCGAGCGGGAAATTACTAGAAATATGAGGCCTAGCACCGCACCTATTGCGGCATATTGAAGTATTTTTTTCTCAAATGCCGAGCGTCTTTTTTTATGCTCGGTTGAACAATCATTGCAGACTACTAGCACATTATTGGTTGCTATACCCAATTTTTGCTTCAAAGAGCGTACGGTAGTTATGAACAGGTCGTCTCGCACTGGATAGCCTTTCTTTTCCTTCTGGCAGATTATGCATATGCTCTTTCCCTTTTTTGCTTGGTTTTTGGTTTTTGCCATTCAACCACCCTCATTCCGTGAGTATAACTTCTGTTATGTCCTTATCCTCCATCCCCAGCTTCTTAAAGTCGGTTTTGGAGAAGATACTTATTATTGTTGAGTCATCAATTCCAATGTCCTTTAAGAAAGAGGTTATGTTTGAGCGCGCCAGCCCGTACCTTTCTAGAAGAATTACGAATGAAACCACATCCATGTGCTTGTTTTTCTTATCGAATAGCGAAGTTACCTCTTCTATATGCGAATCGTCAAGCCCAAATACACGAAGCCTGCGTTTGAGCTCATTCTTTTCAAATGAATATGTCTTGGCCACATCAATCGCCCTCCTTTGCTCCTCGGTAAGAATGCTCTCTATATCGAGGAAGTATTCTTGCATGGGCTCCTCGCCCTCAATCCGTTCAACTATGAAATTATCTGAAAAAGTGGTTGCTGTCTGGAATGCCATATTCACCGCGGCCTGACCCACTCCGAATTTCGATATTTCATCCCTTAAATAATTACTGAAGTTAAGCGAGGCCTGCAAGTAATCCATATACCTCTCGAATTTGATTCTGAATATGAAGGTGGTTCCCACGTTTGAGAATATGGCTTCGCTTATATCAGTTGGGTTTTGGGATGCTACAATAAGGCCAAACTGGTACTTTCTTCCCTCACGCACAATGGTAACCGCATCGCTGTTGTCATCCTTTGCTATCTTCCACGCCTCATCCAGAACCACAAAGAGCTTTATTCCTTTCTTAGGCGACCAGCCCTCCTCCCTCATCTTTTCCTTTATGAACTGAAGTATGGAGAGGCCGGCGAGTGAGCGGAAGACTTCGTCTGGGAGGCCGGAGAGGTCTATGTCAACAAGCCCTCCGCGGGTGAACTCTTCTAAATTAACAGTGCTCTGCTCTGCGAAGAAATCCTCGCCCTCCCGCGTAAAGCCCTTGAGCCTGTAAATTGCATTCTCAAGTTCTGCAGGGAATTCATAGGTTCCGCTGTCAAGCTTTTCCCTGAGGATGCGCACCACATCGCGCAGGGTAGGAGGGGTGAGCGGGTTGCCCAGTGCATCCTTTTGAGTCTTCTCCGCCATCTTGAAGCCAGCTGCCAAATAGGCCTTTTCAATTGCCTGTTCAGTTAATCTTCTCTGCTCAGGATATTGGCGTATATCTGTCAGAATTTCAAGTGTGCGTATCACCTGCTTTACACGGTCAACTGGCTTCATGCCTGCAGTATCAAGCAGGTTTATGTATGAGCCCTTGCCCAGCTGCACCACCTTTCCACCTGTCTGCTTCACCCAATCCTTGTACTCGCCCGCCCAGTCAATTATTATCGCATTCGCATTCCATATGAGCGCAGCCCGGGTGAGAAATGTTTTAACAAAATAGGATTTTCCGCTTCCGGTTATACCTACTACAGCTATGTGGGGGTTGGTAAGGGTTTTGAAGGTCCAGCTGAAAGGCACGTGGAAGATGCTGGTGCGGCCTATGTATATGGAATCAGTTGGATCATTCATAAGAAAGTCTTCAGGAGGCTCGGGAGGCCGCGTGAATATGTTCCTCCTCGCCAGATCGCGGTTGTAAATGTCAAGTACCTTTAATCGGCCCATTCGATCACTCCAAAGACGCCTCAAGCTCAGCCATTGAGGGAGGAATGAAGTATTCCCAGTCATAACAGCGCTTCATATCCTCTCCCTTGAGCAGAACCACCTCGGTGTTCATTGCATTTGAAATCGTGGCTTTGAGTTCGTTTGCCTGTACGCGCGCGGCAGCTATTGCAGCCTCCTTGGTTACGCCAGTTGCGGTTGTCATAAGATAAGAGACTGCGCCCATGGGCTTAACCCCTCCTGCTATGCGCGCAAGCTGTCCATCATACATGGCAACCTCGCGTTCGTATCTGTCTATTTTTAGTACGTCTGGCTCAGGCTTGTCCCTCTCGCGGGATAGCCTGAGCTGCGCTTCTGCCCTCTTGGTTTCTATTCCTTCTCTGTATTTACCCAAATCCTTAACATACAGCAGTATGCAGAATTTGGTTACGTGCCTTACAGAGGAAATTGCGCGCTCGAAGTACTGAGTATAGATTACGTTTTCCTCCCTTGTCTTCTCGGTTGCGGATTCGTATATTTTTACCATTAAAAACATGGAAGCATAGTAGAGGTCGCCCACCTTCTTCACAATAGCCTCCTGCCCAGGAGGTACCTCGAAGCCAGCATCATGAATCTCAATTATGCGGGCAAAGCGGGTGAGTAGAGGAATTATTATGTAGCCATATTTGTAAATCGCCATGGATAGAAGTACGAAGAGGGCGGCTATGGATACAAAGGGGAGCTTTAGATCGCCGGGAATGCTGAAGCCGAAAAACAGAATGAGCAGTCCGGCTGCAAGCGTTATGTACGCATATATTTTAGAGGTCATTTTTAGAGATGCCATGTTATCGGGCTACTATCTTTCGCCGAATATTTAAACTTACTGCACTAGAAGGCGCACTATGGAGGGAAGAAGTATGAAGCCCATCACGTGAGTTCGACGTACTCCGAGAATAGGAGGGAGTACGCCAATTGCAGAGGCGACTGCGGCTATTAAGAGCGATGGTGCGCCTCCCAGCAAGTAAATAAGGCATATTAAGTAGGCAAGGACTAGCGAGTTCAATTTCTTCACCTCTATTCGTGAGAATAGGGGGAGTGCGCGTCGCGCTAAGAGCAGGAGCAGGTAGGAGGAAAGTCCTATTACAAGAAGCGAAGTGCCTGCCATTGCCAAAGCCCATTCAAGTGAAAGCTGAGTGGCAGCGGCAGATGCCAGC
>QMVF01000040.1 GCA_003660965.1 Microcaldota archaeon | reverse complement strand
TCAAAAACCCGCTGCTTCAGACAGTTTGCAAGGCATGGATGTTCGGCTCAATATCAGCAATATTCTTCGGAATTGCATATGATGAATGGTTCGGTTTCTCCCATGCTCATCTTCTGGGCCTGCCCGAAGGCCAGGTTTTATACCACGGAATGCACAGGCTTGCCAACACCACCCTGCTTCTGGGCTTGGTGATTCTAGTAGGGGCAGCTCACATTCTTCTAGGCTTCATACTGGGCTTCATAAATGCACTTAAGCATGGGGACAAGAAGCATGCGGCTGCCAAGTTGGGCTGGATTGGAGTTGAACTTTCAGGAATCCTAATGGTAACTACCTTCCTCTTCAACATGTTCCCAAGCGAGGTGGGTATGGGTGCTACAGTGGTCTTCGGCATCTCCGTAATTCCAATTCTAATAGCAGAAGGCCCTCTGGGAATTGCCGAAATTCCAAGCCTTGCTGGCAACATACTTTCATATGCACGAGTTATGGCAATAGGGCTGGCAGGAGTGGTAGTGGCAGAGGAAATAATAAACAAGAACCTTGCTCCAGACCCTGCAGCAGGCATCCTGTTCTTTATAATTCTTCCAATATTCATAGCGCTTCAGGTACTTCACATACTTATAGATATGTTTGAAGCACTCGTACAAGGAGCACGACTTAATTTGATAGAGTTCTTCTCCAAATTTTATCGTGGAGGTGGCGTTCCTTTCAAGCCTTTCAAGGTCGAGAGGATACATACTGAAAAGAGTTGAAAAATGAGGTGAGCAGATGGTTGTGGAGGAATTGGCAAGCATGGATTTGAGTCCGGGCCTGGTGGCTCTGGCAGCAGGAATTGCAATGGCTGGGTCTGCTTTTGCAACTGCATGGGCGCAGACTGGAATAGGCTCTGCGGCAATGGGAACCATAGCAGAAAGGCCTGAGAGTGCAGGCTCATTGCTAGCATGGCTGGTAATTCCAGAGACCATAGTGGTTTTGGGCTTCGTCATAGCGTTCTTGCTAACAGGCAAAATAGTAGTCTGAGCCTGAGGTGGCAACGTGGGTCTTGACGAACTCAGGAAGGGTATGCTAGAAAAGGCACGCGAGGAGGCGCGAGCGCTAGCTAGAGAGGCAGAGGCCGAGGCTTCCTCGCTTACCAACAAGGCCAAAGAGCAGAGGAGCGAAATACTTGCCAATGCCAAGCGCGAGGCAAAGGAGCTTATAGATGCTGAGCGCAATGAGGCAATAGCAAACGCGCATCTGGAAGCAAAGCGCGAGCTTGCAAAGGCAAAGGGCGAGCTGGTTGACTCGGTTGAAAAAAAGGTCTGGTCCGAGCTTCTGAAAGTGCGCTCTAAAAAAAGCAGCTATTCAAAGCTCCTCCATAAGCTCATAGATCAGGGAAAGAGGATGCTTGAGGGAGGCACTCCAATAGTCTATGTGCGCGCAGAGGACAGGAAGCTCCTGAAGGATTTGAAGGGAGCCAGGCTTGCTGACAAGAGCATAGACTGCTCAGGCGGAGCAATAATTACCTCTGCTGATGGCAGGGTGCGAATTGATAACACGCTCGAAGCCCTTTTTGAAGAAAAGCAGGATGCGATGAGAATTGAAATACGGAACGCAGTGCTAAAGAAGTGATGTTATGCGTATACAGAAAAAGAAGCATCGGTTTGTTGGAGTTTGGAACTGGATGAAATGCCTTACCAACTTCTCCGCACGCCAGATGCTGCGCTATGCATACTCAAATGCGCGGGTAAAGGGCATGCGCTCCCACCTGATGTCCAGGCAGCAGATGGATGAAATGATAGGTGCGCGGAGCGTTGATGAACTCATGGGCATGCTGAATAATATGGGCTACAGGAAGGATTTCATAAAGCCGGCAGTTCGCTATGGTGGTGCGGATTTGGTTGAGCTGGCGCTTGGGCGCAACCTTGCGCGCACCTTTACAAAAGTAATGAAATTCACTCCTGCCTGCGGAAGGGAAACAATAGGCGCTCTTATAGACAGGTGGGACGTGCACAACATCAAAACCATACTGCTTGCAAAGAGCATGAATGAAGAAAATGCACGCATAGAGCCCTTCCTTGTAAATGCTGGTTCATTGGAGGATGAACAGGTGAGCAGCCTTCTAAGGTGCGAAGGGGTAAAAGATGTTGTTGAAAACCTGCGCAATACGCGCTATTACTTGCCTTTGATTGACAAGTATGATGAATACGGGAAGCAGAAGGAAATTTCAATTCTTCTTTCCGCACTCGATTCCTTCTACTATACCCATCTTCCCTCGCGCATACAGGCAACCCATAAGGATGAGCAGGTAATTCTCAAACTCGTGGAATCTGAGGTGGATATGAAGAACGTGATGAACATCCTTCGAGCTAAGAAGGGCGGCATCAAGGTAGATGCAATACGCGGAATGCTTTTCGAGGGCGGCACTCTATCTAGAAGAGAGCTTGAAAAAATGGCAGAAGCTGAGAGCCTTGAGGAGGCAGTTGCGAGTTTGAAGAGGAGATATGAATTAAGCGAGGCATATGAGAATTTCAAAAAGGACAATTCCCTCACCCATTTCGAAGTTGCACTTGAGCGCAGAATAGTTGAGCAGGGAATACGCGCTCTTAGAATGAGCATACTTTCAGTAGGCGCAATAGCCAGCTTCATCTTCCTAAAGGAAGAGGAAACCAATAATATACGAAAGATTGTACGGGGAATTGAATTCGAAATACCCCGAGATGAAATAAGGGAAATGGTGATTCCAATAGGCGGTTAGTGGTGCATATGGCAAACGAAGACGTGAAAAAGGAAAAAATAGTTGTGATTGGAGACAGCACGCTGGTTACAGGCTTCAAGCTGGCAGGGGTTACCGAGTACTATGTAGCAGAGGGCAAGGAGGCTGAAGACAAGGTTGCAGAGCTCATGAAGGCGGGAAATGCAGGAGTGATTATAGTAAATGAGGATCTTATGGTTCAGATGGACTGGAGATTGAAGCGCAAAATAGAGGCAGCTGCAAAGCCCATAGTCGTGCCCGTACCAAGCAGAAAAGGACCGGTGGGAGAGGCAGAATCATTGCGCGAGATGGTGAAGCGCGCACTGGGCTTTGATCTCATGCAGAAGAAATGATGCTATTGGGAGCGTGATGAGAATGGGAAGTTTGATCAAAATTTCAGGGCCGGTCGTGGTTGCAGATGACATGCGCGGCGCGAAGATGTATGATGTGGTCAAGGTGGGCGAGGAGAAGCTCATAGGCGAAATCATAAGGCTTTCAAGAGACACTGCAACTATACAGGTGTATGAAGACACTGCAGGCATTAAGCCGGGAGAGCCTGTTGAAAATACTGGCGAGCCGCTTTCAGTAGAGCTTGCACCAGGCCTGCTACAGTCTATTTATGATGGAATTCAAAGGCCGCTTGAAATTCTGGCGGAGAAGAGCGGAAGCTTCATCAAGCGCGGAATAATAGCATCGCCTCTAGACAAGAAGAAGAAATGGGATTTCGTTCCAAAGGTGAAGAAGGGGGAGAAGGTGAAGCGCGGGGATGTCATAGGCACAGTGCAGGAAACAAGTGTCATTGAGCACAAAATAATGGCACAGGCTGATGGAAAGATTGAGCAAATAAAGAAGGGCAAGTTTACAATAGTTGATCCAATTGTGAAAATAAACGGAAAGAAATACCCGATGCTTCAGAGATGGGATGTGAGGAGGCCAAGGGACTATGCGCAGAAATTCGATCCCAACATCCCCTTGCTAACGGGCCAGCGCATTGTTGACATGTTCTTCCCAATTGCAAAGGGCGGAAGCGCTTGCATTCCAGGCCCATTCGGCTCAGGCAAAACAGTAATGCAGCATCAATTGGCTAAATGGAGCGATACGCAGCTTGTGGTTTACATAGGCTGCGGTGAGCGCGGCAATGAGATGACAGATGTACTCACAGAGTTCCCCAAGCTGGAGGACCCGAAAACCAAAAAGCCGCTTATGGAACGAACAGTATTGATAGCAAACACCTCCAACATGCCTGTAGCTGCACGCGAAGCAAGCATTTACACAGGAATCACGATAGCAGAATATTACAGGGACATGGGCTACGATGTTTCGCTTATGGCAGACTCAACTAGCAGATGGGCTGAGGCAATGCGTGAAATAGGAGGAAGGCTTGAGGAGATGCCTGGTGAAGAAGGCTACCCTGCCTACTTGGCACGCAGGCTTGCAGAATTCTATGAGCGGGCAGGCAGGGTGCAGTGCATAGGCAGCGAGAAGAAGAATGGTTCAATTACCATAATTGGAGCAGTCTCGCCTCCGGGAGGAGACATCAGCGAGCCCGTTTCCCAGAACACCCTGCGCGTGACCAAGGTTTTCTTGGCATTGGATGCAAGCCTTGCGCACAGGCGGCACTTCCCTTCAATTCACTGGCTCACCAGCTACTCGCTCTACACTGCTAACTTGAAGAACTGGTACATAAACAACATTTCAGCTGAGTGGATTGACCTGCGCACAAAGGCAATGGCCCTCTTGCAGAAAGAGGCTGAATTGCAAGAGGTTGTACAATTAGTGGGCCCAGATGCTTTGCCTGAAAAGGAGCAACTGGTGCTGAATGCAGCGCGCATGATTCGTGAGGACTTTTTGCAGCAGAGCGCATTCCATGATGTGGATACGTATACCTCGATGCAGAAGCAATACCTTATGCTTAAGATAATTCTGCGCTTCGATGAGCGTTCACATGACGCTCTGGAGCTTGGAGTGCAGCTGAAGAAAATACTTGAGCTAAAGGTGAAAGACAAGATAGCGAGAATGAAGGAAATCAAGGAGGAGGAGTTGAGCAAGATGAAGGCGCTTCTAAAGGAGGTAGACTCAGAATTCGATGCACTCAAATCAAGCGCACGATAATGGGGTTGATGGAAATGATAAAGGAGTACCAAACTGTAACCGACGTGGCAGGCCCTCTTCTCTTCGTAGATGGAGTTGGGAATGTGGGCTATGATGAAATGGTTGACATAACTCTGCCAAGCGGCGAGCGCAAGCGCGGGAAGGTGCTTGAAACCAGCAAGGGAGTTGCAGTCATACAAATTTTCGGTACAACTGCGGGCTTGGATGCAAAGAAAACCCGCGTGCGCTTCCTTGGCGAAACGATGAGGCTTGCAGTTAGCGATGAGATGCTGGGCCGCGTATTCGATGGGCTTGGCGAGCCGCGAGACAACGGGCCCAAAATCATTTCAAAGGAAAAAGTGGACATCATGGGAAGCTCGATCAACCCCTACTCCCGCGATGGGCCGCAGGACTTCATTCAAACAGGCATTTCCACAATAGATGGCCTGAACACGCTGGTGCGAGGCCAGAAACTACCGATTTTCTCAGGAAGCGGCCTACCCCACAATGATATAGCAGTTCAGATTGCAAGGCAGTCTAAAGTAGTGAAGAAGGAGGAGAGCTTTGCAGTGGTATTCGCAGCAGTTGGAATCACAAACGAGGAAGCACTCTTCTTCATGCGGGACTTTGAACGCACGGGAGCACTTGAGCGCGCAGTACTCTTCTTAAACTTGGCAGATGATCCGAGCGTTGAGCGTCTGATTACGCCAAGGCTTGCGCTTACAACAGCCGAGTACTTAGCTTATGAAAAGAACATGCACATTCTAGTCATAATTACAGATATGACTAACTACTGCGAAGCACTGCGTGAGATTTCAAGCGCACGTGAAGAGGTGCCTGGTAGGCGGGGCTACCCAGGCTACATGTACACGGACTTGGCTTCGATTTACGAGCGCGCAGGCCGAATCAAAGGCAGAACTGGCACCATAACTCAGCTTTCAATTCTTACAATGCCTGGAGATGACCTCACACACCCAATTCCCGACCTTACGGGCTACATTACTGAAGGGCAAATCGTGCTCAGCAGGGACATTCATCGCAAGGGTATCTACCCGCCCATTGACCCGTTGCCCTGCCTTTCAAGATTGATGAACCTCGGTATAGGTAAGGGAAGGACAAGGGAAGACCACCGCGGATTGGCAGACCAGCTCTATGCAGCCTATGCAGGCGGCCGAGACCTGCGTGCACTTAGTGCAGTGGTGGGTGAGGAGGCTTTGAGCGATAGCGACAAGCGCTACCTCAAATTTGCAGATGAGTTCGAGGACAGGTACATTGCACAGCGCATGGATGAGGACAGGAGCATCGAGCAGACTTTCGATTTAGGCTGGGAGCTGCTCTCATCAATACCCGAGGCTGAGCTCAAGCGAGTCAAGCAGGAGTACATCGACAAGTACGGCAGGAAGTTCAGGAAGAATTAACCATACTGCTTTTTTTTCATTTTCCTTTCATCCGCTTAACAGCTTTGCTCATACTTCTCTATATTTTCCAACCCAGTTTTTTCAGATATACTGCTTGTAAGATCGTCAGGATCGAAACGGTCGGCAACATCAAGATCAAAAATAACGTACCATCTATTATCTTGAATAACATCAGCGCAAAGAGTGTAATCAGCACCATGCCTTCTGCCGCAGTCGTGATGTGGTATTTCTTACGCAATTCCTGACCTTCAGGTTCTTCCTTCATCTCCCAAACCCATCACGGCGTAAGCCTGTGCCTGTCGCGCGGGAACAATGCAGCCTCGCGAATGTTAGACTGCCTGCAGACTTGCTGGGTTATGCGCTCAAGGCCTATGCTCCAGCCAGCATGCGGAGGCGCACCCAATCTGAATGCATTCACATAGAATTCAAAGTCAGCAGGATTCAATTTGTGGAACTTGAGCTGCTTAATCAGAACTTCAGGCAAATGAATACGCTGGGTACCGCTTGAAATTTCAAGCCCTCTATACATCAAATCAAATGCATTGCATACTTCCGGATTATCCTCACGAGGCATTGCATAAAATGCCTTTATGCGCGTGGGCCATTCAGTTATGAAGAATGCCTCCTCGCCCAAAAGCTCGCACAACTTCTTCTCATTCTCCTTTGCAAAGTCCTCCCCGAACTTCATCTCAACTCCATTCTTGTTCAAAATATCTACAAGTTCTGTATAGGTA
>QMVF01000039.1 GCA_003660965.1 Microcaldota archaeon | reverse complement strand
GTGCAATAGATGCCTTTGTTTTTGCTGAGCAGTACACTAAAGAGATAACCAGCAAGCTTGAGGTATTTATCCACGGCTTTGAAGCTTCTGCATTGGGTGTAGGCCAAACAGGCACCGTAACAACTTACTGTCAAATATTGGGAAGCTCTCTTGGATTTGCAATAAGCCCGTGCAGGTATCTGATGGCAACCCAGGGAACACTCAGCCTTTCCATAACTGCGCTGTATTCAGCCACAGTTGCCATGTGGGCGCAGATGATGCTTCTACAGATCGGAAAGGTATTCATCTTCTTCCTGCTCCCCCTTGGAGTGCTTTTGAGAAGCATACGTTTCACCCGCTCTGCCGGAGGTGCGTTGATAGCAATTGCAGTGGGCTTCTACATAGTCTACCCGCTGATGGTGGTTGCAGATTATGCGCTTGTAAAAGATGATATATTCATGGACTCAGCTACAGGTATCCCCCCACCATATGCTTCCATAGCAATCCCCCCAGGCCCTCATCATGAGCAGGGTGCGTGCAGAGGAGATGCAGAGTATTTATCAACCCTTATGAACAGATCTGCATTCCTCGAGCCGATGGCTTATTGGGTCATTATAGTTTCCATACTCCTGCCCGTAATGAATCTGCTGGTAACCATCACTTTCATACGGTGGCTTTCCTCTTTCATCGGAAGCGAAATCGAGGTGTCTCAGCTGGCAAGAGTGGTATAAATGGCATCGTGCACAATAGATCTGTCCGCCGTTTCCTTCATAATAATAACAAGCACCATGCTCTCCTTCTTCGTACTTTCACTAATGTATATGCTTGGCAGATTAATACGCTCGCCAACTCTGGATGCATGGATTAAAATAGAGCTCTACCAGGTAATTCTAACAATACTCTTCGTATCCGGGGCTTCCTTTGTATTGAGCACTGCCTGCGCAGTAGACCTTTCCTTCTTTCAATACTATTTGAACTTAGTAGATTATTCAGATCCACAAAGCATACTTCCAAGCAACTTTGAATTTTCAGTAGATCTTTTTGAAGCCAGCTCAATCTACCTTGATTCACTGCAGCAGAAAGTCTATGGTTCCGCAACTGAGCCTGGCTATTACCAGCTTGTAAAATCAGTTTTGATGAAATGGGAAGTTCAAGTAACCCGCAGTGAGTTCAAATGCCCGCTCGCCTGCCTGATAATGCCCAATGGATGGAGCATTGATCCAGGAGCGGGTTTTTATGCCCGCATGGGTGCAGGCTATCTAGCACTTCAAACACTTGTAATCTCAACCCTTTCAATCTCCTCGCTGCGCTACATGCTCGAATATGCATCCAACGGCGCACTTCTCTACATCTTCCCAATAGGCGCGCTCTTCCGCTCAATACCCTACATGCGAGGCTTTGGGGGTGCACTGCTCGCACTTGCAGTGGTTCTTTACCTAGGCCTGCCCTTCATATTGTTTGTAAATGCACTGCTTGCCTATGGAATAATGGTTCAACTAGATCCAGCAATGCTTGCTATGCCTGCCGACTGCTTGGTGGATGGAAAAGGAGATTGCACTGCACCCATGGCCCGCATGGCCGCAACTGCTGCTTTCACCACAGTATTTATGCCTGCACTTGATTTCATATTCTTAGTTGCATTTGGGCGGGAGCTCTCGCGCATATTTGGAAGCGAGCTTGATTTAAGCAGAATATCTCAATTGGTGTAAACATGGCAGATTATCCAACAACTGAATTTTTGAAGCTCGAAGATTATTGGACTAACACTATCTCTAGCCTTGGAGCATCAGGTATGCAGCTTGCAATACTGATTCTGCTCACCATAATTTTCACAATAGCGCTGCTCTATATGCTAGCAGTTGCCTTCAGAAACGACAGGTTCAAGTACTGGCTTACAGGGGAGCTGATGCAGGCATTTGCATCTGCCCTGATGATCTTTGGCCTGATTTCACTTGCAGCTTTTCTAACCGATCTTTCTTATTTCGTGGGCGGAGTTACCTGCTCTTCACCAGTAGATGCAGGCTGGGGCATTTCTGGTTATGATGTAAATAGGCCGCTTGAATATGTAGCGTGTAAATTCGATCTGCTTGACCAGCAGCTTGCAATACTTTACCAGGATGTTGTAGCCATGAACATGCCTGTAGAGCGTGCTGAATGGTCCTGCTGGATATTCTTTGGAACTGAAATCCATTGCGGCTGGGATCTTCACCCATTAGTTGAAAGCCTCCATGCACTTGCCTATAAAATCGTGCAATACCGAATCGGAATAAATGCGGCTCTGATACTGGTAACTTACATGAGTGAATGGCTTCTTCCGATATTTCTTCCAATAGGCATAATACTGCGCGCCATACCTTTCACCCGCGGAGCAGGCGGTCTAGTGATTGCCCTTGTGCTCGGCTTCTACTTCGTATTTCCAATGATTTTCACCTTAAGCGACCTGCTGCTAAGCCAGCAGCTGGGAAGGCCCGACCTGAATTTCGTTGATGCGAGTGCAAACACCTGCGTCTATTCAGACCTTTCAGGTGCCATGAGCATAAATGCAATTGACAGCGGAATTGCCCAGCAGGCCGCGCTTGCAGTTCCGGAAATACGCTCACTGCTGGCTGCAATTGTAATTCAAGCACTGCTGGCACCCCTGATGGCCCTTGCTGCAACCATATTCTTCGTGCGCGCATTCTCCCCCATACTCGGCTCAGACAGCCATATGGTTATTTACGGTTTAACCAAACTACTATGAGGTGTATGAACATGAAAACTCTGCATTGCTTTGCACTCGCATTTCTCGCGCTTATGCTAGCCGGCTGCCCTACTCTTGAGGCCAATAAGTTCGACTACACGATCACAGATGCTTCTTTCCTAGCACCTGACGATTGCGCAGCCTGTGCCTGCTTGGTATGCCAGAGGCCTGATATAGAGGCCTCAGCAGTAGAAGAATCCCCTACTGGGGTTAGTACAGGATTCTTAGCCCAAACTGGTGCTGGCCTTGTGGGCACCCGTTGCTGGTTCCAGCCCTGCGGTGCAGACCTCAAGCAGCAAATCAAAGACGATCCCAAGCTGTACCAGGTTCCATTCAAGCTCGGTGTGGGGCAGGATACAGGGGTCATGCAATATTCAACCATTCCCCACTTTGTTCTTGACGATGTACTTATGGGTCTGGCTAGCTGGCAGTCAAGAGAGGCAGCCCGCTATTCTCCAATCACTGACAAATGGTGCGGCTTCTGGGCAGCAGGCACAAAAGATAGGTGGCAGAACGTATTCCGCTCATACGGCTTCAATGATTTTTTCAGACTCAACTGCAACATGTTAGGTTCTTCCTTCTATTTCTGCAACTACGGAACTGACCCAGACTCATTAACAACCTGGCTGGAAGATACTGTAAAATCAGCCACCCCCAACATTCTGCAGTTTGAATGGATGGCAGACGATCCAACTGTAGTTGACGATCCATTGACTCCGGAAAATGAAGATGACAACATCTACCTTGCAGACCACGGCCTCTACGGCTACCCATTCCCGGGATTCGATGCGGGCGTGGATTCTGAATTCAACGGAATGCCGCTTCCCAAGTATTCAGACCTTCTATGCCTTATACAAGGGCCCTATGAATATCTTACTGCACCCGGCTCCCCATATTATGGAGCGCCTCCGCGCCTATTCTGCGCTTCTGGCAACTGCAACAAGGGAAGAACCTATGCAAGTGGTTGTAGAAAAGATGTGGATGGGCTTGGGCTCACTTATGAAATCGTAGATCTGGACAACCCTGAAAACTTTCGCCCGCTTGACGAGGTCGACTGCAGGTGCAGAACCGTGCGCTACTACACTAATGAAGAGGCCCTGCATTATCCGAATGAGCTCCTAGATAATCTTGCTCTTACCGGAGGTGAAATACGCTTTACTGCTCCTGAATATACTCCTTCCACAAGTAAGAAGCTTCTGAGTGGAAACCAACAGTGGTGCAGATCCTATCCAAACCCACTTGCTGCAGAAGATCAGAGACTAAGGCCTGTTTTCATACCCGTCACTCCCGCCACACTAGACCCAACTCAAATCCAACAGATTTGGAACACTCAAAAGTACATGGCAGTTGCAGACGGGGATCCTGGGCCCAGCGGCTATGTGCTTGAACCTACTGATTTCGATCTTGAAAAATCAATTTATTACAGGCCAGAACTCGCTCCTTTCTATGATGCCTGCTCCACTCCGCCTGCCAACCCTGCGGGTCAACCTACAAAGCCAGTTCAGGCAGAATGCGCTGCCTATTATCTAAGGCCCGGAACAGTTTCATTCAACATAGGCGGGGATCCGTATGAAGGCCGCTTGGCCTATTGCATTGAATGGGTACTTACAGATGCAGGCTATTGCAAGGTTGATGACGATGGAAAGCTCGAGCTTAATGAGTATGGTGTATGCGAGGGTTGCTTGCCAACTTCTGATCTTGTGCTTATTGGCGGAACGTATCCGCATATCAAAACACAGTCAGATCTCGGTTCTCCAATTCCTCATCCGGAAACATTTGGTCAGGCCATGGTAGGCGATATTTTAGGCACGTGGTCTATGGATTTTATTACCTTTGATCGTTATGTACATGGTGGCTTTTTACAAAGAAACATACTGCCCGTGATTGATGAGAGAAAGATTCCTGATGCATGGGATTTGAAAAGACTCTTCCTTGAGCAAACGATTCCCTTGATTGCAGCTTCTGAAGCTCACCCCGTAATCATAGTCGTTGACAGATCTCCTTCTGATTATGTTTTCTCCCATCTGGACCAAGTTAAAGACCCGAGCCACTGTCCCTCTGAATTTGATTCTGATTTGGGCGTAACCAAGCACGCCTGTCTGGTTGCAATAGAGGATGATTGGCAGATAACCTATGATCCTGTTTATGGCTATGAGCTTGCGCACCAGGCGCCATTTACAGACACACCCATACCGCTTGACAAGCTCGATGATGTGGACATACTGGTGCAGGACATTACGCTTACCGGCTCAACCCCCTGCCCAGACTGCCCTGCCTTTACCGGGCCTTCAACTAATGATTTCAAAGAGCTGATAAATACGCTTATAGCCAGGGCAAAATACGTTCAAACCCAGTCAGATTACATAGATGCAGACAAATATATTGGCTGGCTGCTTTTCATCAAGTTGCCACAAAGCTGCTGCCCCTATATAAGCGGTGAGAACTTGGCTGTGATTGAAAGGCTATCCAATGCAGGCTATATTGCGGTTATAGTGAGCTTTGAGGACCCGCCAGCAGGAGAGTTAAATTCCATACGCACACCCTACCTCATCGGCAATTCACCACCAGGTTCAAACCCCTTCAACACACTGCTATGGAAAGACTATGGCTCAGGCCCGGAAGTTTCAGACAATTTTGACATCCAAGCAGACCCTGCAAACCGCGCATTCTACAATTACTTTGTGGGAATTGCAAACTATTACAACGGAACGCATGATGACTACTTCATAAAGCAGAGCCCAGTGGAATGCGTATGCGACTTCTGCGAGGCTGAAGACAACTGCAATGCATATTCGCTCCTGTGCTCAGGCACCGGCCTTTCCTGCGTAAGCCCAACTCTTGAGCCCATAAAAGACCCGCTCTCAAACACCATATTCAAGTGCACTCCTGGCTGCATACCCTTCCCAAATGCAGTTGAATTCCTTGAAAACCCAGAAGACCCTGTAGTATTTGATAGGAGTTATGTTTGCACAAATGATCCAGAAGGCACCCCTGGCTATTTTGCTGATGTGGAAAACGGCTGCTATGCTATCTGCAATGTTAAATTGGATTCAACCGGCTCACTCGTTCCCTCAACCCGCGGCCTAGTAGAGCCACAAGACGGTTATGATTTGCCAGACAAGTTAGATCCTACTGTAATACACTACACACCAACCACTTGTTACATGGAAGACAGCACAGGCAACTTCTACCTTTACAAGAAGATGAGAGGAGGCAACCCCTACCACCGCGCCTACCCTCTGTTTGATACTCAGGGACTTGATAATCTATGCGGGCTGAGTGAAATCGATTTGGCAACCATAATAGCAGAGCAGTCTGAATACATGGATCTGCCTGCAATGGTAATCAAATAGCCTTACTTGACATCTGTAATTGATTTAATCTTCGCCCGCTTCAGCTTTCTTTCCAAACCAGCAACTTCCTTCCGAACCTTCTCCACAGGGACTTTTTCATCATGAAATCTCTCAAGCACCTTCCTGTGCTGCTTCTGAAGCTTGTCCACCTCATAATACCTCTCGCACGCCTGATGAAACTGCAGCTCCTTCTTCTTGCTCCCCCTGCTTTCCCCTATTTTATCAATAGCCCTCTGCTTCTCAGCAGAAAGCCTGCTTCCAAGTGTATAAAGCTTGGCTAGGAGCGAAACGCGCAACTTCACTTCCTCATCATCCATAATCAACACCTATGCGAACCAGCGCCTTCCAGGAACCACATCTACTTTATCTGGCTCAATCTCCCATTCAAACACCATTGCCGGCAATGTTCTTGGTCTTTCAGGAGCCTGCTCAACGTCATTCAAATAACCGGAAAGCTCTCTGTAGAACACAGAGGTTTCTTGCACCTCTACTGCTTCTATATATTTTAGGTAATTTTCTTCAGCCTCTCCTTTAACAAACGCTCCAATTCCTTCACCACCGCTCTGCAGATAGTTTTCATATGATGCAGCCACTTCAGAGGGCTTTTTTCCTTCCTCCCTTGAACTGGATATGAAGTCCCTGAAGCTATCAACTACGTTTCTCATGTACGCCTGTTCAGTTGCCAAAAAGTTAGGATCAATTGCCTTGGTTTCAGAAGCATCTATTGCTGAATTTATAACAGCGCCCTTCAAATAATGGCTCTGCAACTGATTAACCACTCCCTGATCCGCATCCGGTCTTGACAGTTCGTACGAAAGCATTTCTAAAACATTTTTTTGATCCGCATGGTTTGCAAGTGAGGTCTGGGTTAATGAAAGGGTGCGCTCATCCTGCATGCTCTCGGGCTTGGCAAGCTCCTCTTGCCTCTCCTGCATTATTTGAATCG
>QMVF01000038.1 GCA_003660965.1 Microcaldota archaeon | reverse complement strand
TAAGCAATACTCAATTGCCTTGTGCGGAAAGCTAGGATCATGCTTCTTGCGGGTAAATCTTTCCTCTTGGGCAGCTGCAACCAGCTTGCCGTCTGAAATCAGGCAGGCAGCCGAATCATGATAGTAGCAGGAAATTCCGAGTATGTTCACCATATCCTCCCTCAATACTGCTTGTAATACTCCTCAGGCCTTCTCTCCCGCTTTTTCTCCCAGAAGTATTTTCCCTTTTCACGTCTGAAATTCAGCGGGTCTTTGCCAAAAAGTCTTCCTATAAGTGCATATGGTGTAAAAATTAGGTAGAAGACAAGCGTGAGTATTATTTTCGACTGAAATACTCCTATCCTATTAGCTGCCTTCTTCCACGCATTCCATAAACTATGCAGTACGCCTTTAGCCATGAGATCTTTAAACTATTGGCAAAAAATATCTTTAAAAGAATTGCGACCAAAATAAGGGGGCAGGTGAGTAGAATGAAACAGATAACAGTGTTAAGTGAAAATCGGGTGGGCGCTCTTTCCGACGTGTGCACCGAACTTGCCAACGTCGGTGTGAACATAAAATCCATTACAGCACAGGGCCAGGGCGATTATGGAATAATCCGCTTGGTTACAGAGGATGTGAATACCGCTAAAAAGGCTTTGGAGAAAGCCGGCTTCAAGCTTACGGTGAGCGACATTATTGTCGTCAACCTGAATGACCGGCCTGGCGAGATGGCAAAGATTGCGCGCAAGCTTTCCAATGCAGGCGTGGATGTGGAGTGCATCTACATACTTGGAAAGGAGGATGACAAGGTTCAGGTAGCCATAAAGCCGAGCAGCATAGAGCACGCTATGAGGGCTCTGAGGTAATTGCATGGGTTCTAGGCCTAGGAAATGGAAGAAGAAGGGCAGAATGCGCTGGAAATGGGTTAAGAAGCGCAGGAAAAGGCTCAAGCGCACCATTAAGAGAAGACTCGGCGAACTTTAACGGGCTAGGCCAGAGCACCCCTTACAACATACCTCCCTCTTTTCTCTATCTCAACCAGTCTCTCTAACGTTGCCCCTGCCCTCTTTCCCCTTGATCTGCAATATGCTTTTTTAAATTTTGAATATGCTCTTTTTGAAAGTGACTTTTTCATAAGCAAAATATCAGTTGCAAAATCCTCGTCATCAAGGGTGAATTCACCAAGCCCAAAGTCTATAATCCAAGCCTCACCCTTCCTGATCACGATATTCGCAGGCGTGTAATCGCCATGGCTGATTCCAGCGGAATGAAGCGTTGCTAGAAGGGTGCCTGCAGACGCGCATACTTGCTCCGCAGTCCTTGCATCTACTTTCATCATAAGCCTTCCATCTAATTTGCTCATTGCTATTTCATAGCGCCTTACAGAAAGAACCAACGGGCACCTTACACCCGCTTCCTTTGCAGAGTGCAATAGCCTCGCTTCCTTACGAGTTCTACTCAATCTTATTTTCTCATCAAGCGCCTTCACTCTGTATGCCTTCGACTTCCTGATCTTCCTCATTACTCGCGTGCCTGCTAATTTTCCCTCGTAAACATCGGCTTCAGCTCCTTTTGCCACTAACTTGCTCATAAGCTCGCCTCGTCCAATCTCCATTTCGGGTTTATGTCTGCCTTCTTCCAGTTCACCGCATTTCTACGCACCAGCAGGCCTGTATAGGCAATCATTGCCCCATTGTCTGCGTTGAATTGACTGGGCGCGCTTGCAAATCTTGCCCTATGCTCTTCTGCCATCAGGCCTAGCATTTCGCACAATCTCTTATTCTGTGCAACCCCTCCGCATGCAAGCACTTCCTTCTTCCTGGTAAGCGCAAGTGCTCGCTCGCATGCTTCAGTGAGCATTGCAAATGAGGTTTCCTGAAGCGAGAAGCATAAGTCCTCTCTGCCATGCTTTCCAATTCTCTTCTTTGCATCCGTGAGCAGGCCTGTAAATGTCATGTTCATTCCCTTTACCGTATATGGAAGCTCTATGTACTTTCCTCCGTGCGCAAGCCTTTCCACAATTGAGCCATGCGCATACTCCTCGCCAAGCGCACGAGCAAAAACATCAACCATATTTCCAATTCCAATGTCAAGCGTTTCGCCCAGAACGTGGTAATTCTTCTCCTCCCTCACCACGATCTGAGTGTTGCCTCCGCTTACATAAAGAATCAGCGGATTGCGCATCCTGCAATAAAGCGCTCCAATTTCCACATGCGCTGCGCAATGGTTCACAGGAACCATTGGCACTTTGAGCTTGGCCGCAAGCGCACTTGCACCCGCAAGCCCAACTTTAAGGCATGGGCCAAGGCCAGGCCCGCGCGCATATGCAACTTGGTCTATTTCATTTAATGAAATTCCTGCAGCATCCAAAGCCCTTTCCAAAACAGCTCCAAACGCCTTAACATGATGATCCGCAGCCAAACGGGGATGGATTCCTTGCTTTTTGGGCTTGTACGCTGACTTTTCATTTGCAAGCATCTTCTTGTCTTTGAATACTCCCACGCCTAATGTGTGCGCAGTCGATTCAATTCCCACTGATATCACTTTCTCACCCGCCGAAGCGCATGAAATAAATTGCAGTTGCGTTTATTATCATATGCGAAATTATTGGAGCTATCAATGAATGCCTTGAGAGATAGATGTGAGCATAAATCAAACCTATCCAGAATACATTTATCATCTCCACAACCGAGCCATAGGCAAGATGAAACAGCGCAAATATTATGCTTGAGCCAATTATGCCCATGCGCGGGGCGAGGATTCCCCTGAAAAAAAGCTCTTCAGTAATTGGGTTTACTACAACGGCAAGTATTATGATGAACCAGGGGACGAATCTTATTATGTTTACAACTCCCTCTGCATCCTGAATTCCAAGCAGATTATAGACGGGCATGAGCACAAGCAAAATTGCGTAAATAGCAAGCGTTATTAGGAAGCCATACTTCAGCTCGCTCCACAGCTTATTCCTTGTGATTCCAAGTTTTCTCAAAGTGGCCTTGAATCCACTCCGCCTTCTTGCATAGATGTAGAACGTGGCTGCGGTCATTCCTACAGATAATATGGCGGTTGATGCAAAAACTTGTCTCAATGAAAGAGCTAAAAACAGGATTGAAAGGGCGGCTGATGAGAGCACAACATCTATGCCTTCTTTCTTTTGTGCATATGCAAGCAAAATTGAGCCGAGCAGCATGAATGCAAAAATCCGGGCATACTCTGGTATGCCTAGATTTTTGAACGAACTAACTGCAAACGCTATGATTAGAAAGAGCAGTGTGGAAAAAAGCAGGGATGCCCAGATGCGCCTGTGAGTCGACAAAGGCCTGACCTCAGTCCTTTTTCATCTCCATATAACCGCACTTTCCACATGAAAGCCTGTTTTCATGCTCTGCGAGATGAATGCCGGCACCGCATTTTGGACATGTTTTACGCTTTTTGTAAGCCTTGAAACTCTTTTTTTTCTTCGCACCTTTTTCTTCCTCAGCCATGCAAATACCCTCTATTTATTCTCCTTGCCAGAACCTGCGGTTCCGGCACCTCCCTTCTTCTCCTCATCAGCAGGTTTTTCCTCCTTTGGCTTCTCTTCCTTTTTCTCGCCCTTTGGTTCCTCCTTTTTTGGTTCCGCTTTTGCCTCTTTCTTCTCAGCCTCTGGTTTTGGCTGTTCTGCCTGCTTATCTTCTTTCTTCTCGCCCTTGGGCTTCTCTGCCTTTTCAGCCTGCTTCTCCTTTTTCTCCTCCTCCCCCTCCGCTTTCTTTTCTTCTTTCTTTCCCCTTGCCTTGTCCTCTTTCTTCTCTGCTTTTTCCTCCTTCTCGGCCTCAGCCTCTTTCTTTCCCTTCTCTGCAGGTACTTTCTTCTCCTCCTCCACTTCTCTATTCAAGAAATACTCATGCTCCACAGCCTTTCCAGCTTCATCCTTGTAAATCCTTGCCTCTCCTTTTGCAGTCTGGCTTCCATAGGGTTGCTCTAGCTTGCCCACGACAACCAGCTTTGGATCAACGCCCAGCTGTGCCCTCAATGCCTCCTTAATCACCTTTCTTTCCGGAGTAGGACCTACAAATCTAACTGAGAATTTAACCTCCCGCCTGTCCAGAAGAGCGTTCTCCTTGTCTTCAATGATTTCTATATCCAAACAATCACCTTAGTATATTCTCGTAATCAGCTTCCTTCCAAGCGCAACCATATAATCCACATTCTTTCCTGCCTCTGCCTCCCCTTTCATTTCATCCGGTATTGGAAGCTCGAAGGTTTCAAAACTTTCTGAATCCATTATTTGAGCAGACTCTCCCACCATTGAAACTATCTGCCCCTTCTTCCTCTCTATAACTGGAATCTCGCAATCTGCATCACTTGGCTTCATTATGGTTTTCTTGTTGCCACTGAATATGCTTATTGCAGCAACCCTCATCTTGGCAGCCCCATGCTTCCCCGGAGCACTGCTCTCTACGCTTACCACTCTGCACGGTTCATCGTCAACTATAACGTATTTTCCAACCTTCAATTCCTTCATTGTACCAAATGTTCTATCGCTCATGAAAAGCACCATCTCCTTTCAAGCTTGGCTTTTATTGACAGGCAAGTTATTTAACCTTTAAAGATTCGGAGATGCTCATGATAGATGCTCACTGTCACCTCGAAACCGTGCCTCATCTTGGGGAGGTTCTCTCCAGATGCAGGCAAAAGCTCAACGGAATGATTACTTGCGGCTATGATTTGGAGAGCAGTAAACGGAATGTTGAAATAGCGGACGGGAATGAAAATTATGTTTGGGCATGCGGAGGGCTGGCACCACAGAACGCATTGACTGCTGGAGAAGATGAACTTGCAAAAATGCTCGACTATTTACGCGCGAATTCAGATTCATTTGTTGCGATTGGAGAGATTGGGCTTGATTACAAATGGGCAAAAACAGATGAGGAACGAAATAAACAGTTGCGTGCTTTCAAAATGCAACTCTCGCTTGCCAAGGAACTGAACAAACCAGTCGTAATACACTCGCGTGAGGCGGAACGGGAATGTATTGAGCTGGCATTGAATGCAGGATGCAGGGCAATGCTCCACTGCTTCAGCGGCAGGGCGGAGCTTGCATGCAGGGCTGCAGAGGCGGGCTTCATGCTCTCCGTACCTCCTCTGCGCTCAAAGGAGCGGAAGAAAGCAATTAAAAGTGTGGATATCAATTACTTGCTTGCAGAGAGCGATGCTCCTGCTATTGGAAAAGATCCGCTGGCATGCCTCGGAGCCGCAGAGCTTATAGCCGAGCTGCAGGGGCTTAAGAGGCAGGAGACTGAGCGAACTCTTGAATCGAACTGCAGGCAATTCTTCAAACTATAGGTGTTTCGAATGGCATCCATGATTGAGAAACTACGAGCATTGATGAAGAAGGAGCAGAAGCGCAATATTGCCCTACTAGTAGACGGGCCCAATGTAATACGCAAGGAAATCAACATCGATCTGGCAGGAGTGAAGCGCAAGCTTATGAAGTATGGTAAGCTTAAGGTATCCAAAATCTATCTAGATCAATATGCGAGCGACAGGCTTATAGAAGCAATGACCAATCAGGGCTTTGAGCCCGTGATAACCACTGGCGATGTGGATGTTACTATGGCAGTTGAAGCAATGCAACAGGTCTACAACCCTGCAATTCATTCAGTTGCCCTCATGACTAGGGATACTGATTTCAGACCGGTTCTGGTAAAGGCAAAGGAGCTTGGAAAGGAAACTATTGTTGTGGGTGCTCAGCCAGGCTTTTCATCCGCGCTGAAAAATACTGCAGATATTGTAATAATGGCAGAAGCAAGGTAGCTAAGCTTCGTAAATAACCGGATTCTCGAATTCTGTACCGTCTACCGCAACCTCCAGAGGCAATTCAGCCTTTATACTCTCCTCAAAATTGAAAATCCCCACAATTGAATTCACCGATGCCCTTGTTCTGGTAGGCTCTACTCTGAACTCATTGTTGTATGAATATACTGTCAACGAGCCTCTGCCCACGAGTTTTATGCTGAAGTAATTGAACCTTTCCAAATCCACAAAGCCGAGCACCCTCCCACCGGGCAGCGGCATATTCCCTTCCGCATCCCTTATGTCAAGATAGACAAGTGCACCCGAGTCCGACCACTCCCAGTCCCCCTCCGGTACACAGCTCATTCCCTTCTGTTTAGTGCACTTCTTATCAAGCCTTATTGAAATGAAGTATATCTGCCCTTCACCAATTATGCTCACTGCCTCCTTATCCCACCCGCTATACCTATACTCAAGCTCAGGGCTGGTGAAAACCACCGCAGGCTCCATGCTCCCTATGCTTATGTTTGAATTCGTAAGATTCGAGTACCTGCCTTCTACAAACTCAACGTAGTTTGAAACAGCTTCATCTGCATTCGCTATGCTGCTTGGAAGAGTGTCGTTGAAAAAGAATACTGAGAGCCAACCATACTGGGTTGCGTTGAATGAAAGATTGAGGATGGCTTCATGATCCTGTGCAATATCTTCAAAAATGTCAACCCGCTTGGAAACGCTGCTGAATTCAGGCTCCCCCTCCTTCCACCCCTGCGCTTCCATAACTATTATCAAAAGCATGGATGCTATAAGCACGAACATCAAGGTAAAGGCAAATCCTCTCATGGCTGCACCCTCTCACATACTCTGGCTTCCATTGTAAAGAGCTCAAGCTCGCTCTCACCCTCATCCACTTCTCTCAGCCTTGCTGCAGTTCTGTAAGCCAGTTTTTCGGTTCCAAGCTGACAGCCGCATGCAGAAACCCCTTCAATTATGTCTCCTCCTTCATTTCTAATCACAATCGAACCGCACTTGTTAGATATGAGAAAAAGCTGTTTTATCTCCCCGACATTCAGCTCCCCTTCACCAATCACTGCCAGAACATCGGCTGCAAAATGCTCCTCCACTCTCTGCGTGGGCTCTATACTTGCAAGCAGAAAGAGAAGGGAAAGCATTGCTATCAGGAAGGCTGAAGCAGCAACTGCATCGAGTGTGAATACAAACCCCCTCATCTAAATCCTCCAGATTTTCAATTTTGCAATCACAAGCTCC
>QMVF01000037.1 GCA_003660965.1 Microcaldota archaeon | reverse complement strand
TAGGCCTCCCAGTGCCTCCTATAGCCACCAAAAAGCTCCTCAGCACCAGCTCCAAACAGCATTATCGTGATGCCCATCTGCCCTGCGCGCCTGCATGCTATCAGAACCGGCACGCTGAGCTCAACCTTCAAAAATTCATCAGCATAAATCCGCATTGCCTCATCATAAAGCCCCACGATCTCCCCCTCGCTTAGCAGAATGAGCTCGAGCTTCATTCCAAGCTCCCTTGCAACCCGCTTGGCACACTCAACATCTGGCGCACCCTTCATGCCGACCGTGAATAACGTGACTTCCTTTGCCCTTCTTTTGGCAAGGTGCGCTATAAGCGAGCTGTCCAGCCCGCCTGAAAACATAATTCCAATGCGCTCTCCCCTGCACTGCCCATCCACTGCTTCAACTATGGCATCCTTCAGCTCTGCATACTTTCCAGTCATCTTACCACTAACGGGCTCGGCGAGATTTGTTCGTTTCTTTTCCCAGAGCTTTTCTTTCCCAAAGAAAAGGCCATTGAACTCGCGACCTTCACCTCACTCCGAATTTAATCGGGGTTTAGAAAGGGGTGAAGCCCCTTCTTAGGAGGGTGCCGCTCTATCCAAGCTGAGCTACGAGCCCACGCATTCGCATTATGCAATCAACATTATTAAAATCGCTTGCTAATTTTAGCTTATGAAGCTTCTGAAACTTACCTGGCCTGAAGTTCAAAATATGTGTGAGCAGCTTGCAGTTCTTATAAAGAATAGCGGCTTCGAGCCCGATGTAATAGTTGGAATCGCGCGGGGGGGCTGGGTGCCCGCACGCATCCTCTCCGATTTTCTGGACCATGAACAAATAGCAAGCATGCGCGTTGAATTCTACACCAAGCCGGGCGAAACCAAGAAGAAGCCCAAAATCACGCAGAAGGTTTCAACTGCAATCAAGGGCAAGCGCGTGCTGCTTGTAGATGATGTATCTGATTCAGGCAATAGTTTGAAGTTAGCGCGCGAGAGCCTGAAAGGTGCGAAGGAGGTAAGGACCGCAACCCTGCACTTCAAGCCAGGCTCGATTTTCAAGCCTGATTATTACATAGGCGAGACCAGCGACTGGATAGTTTACCCGTGGGAGGCTAAAGAAACCGAGAGGAAATTGAAGGAGCGGTAAACATGGATTCAAATTACAAGTATTATGCACTCTACATGGCTTTCATGTTCATAGTCAACTTGTTAGTTGTGGCTGCGCCCGTGCTTGCGCTCTATGGCCAGGATGGTGCTTCAAAGGCAATCTACACGGCTTATGTTCCCTTCTGCCACCAGCTGCCTTCGCGCTCGCTCTGCATAATCAACTCGCCTGAGCACGGAGTTTACATTGATGATTGCGTAAAGGAAGATACGAAGCCAATAGACCGCTATACTTATTCAGATTCACGAGGGACTGAATACGCATTTGCAGTGTGCGCTCGCGACATGCCTCTTTATTTGATGATGTTCATAGCAGGCCTTGCCTACCCCTTGATGAGAAGAATAGACACTACCAAAACCCCGCCCCTCTGGTTCTTCCTGCTGGCAGTTGCACCGCTTGCTATTGATGGCCTTCTCCAGCTATGGGGCTTTCATGAGAGCAGCAACTTGCTGCGCATCATAACCGGTACGCTTGCAGGTATAGCAGTTCCTTTCTATGCAATTCCGCTGCTCTATTATTTCATTCCGATTTTGAATGATGCATTCTTAAGAAAAAGATAGTTAGCGCGCAGCTCTCCTTACAGCACGCGCAACCGCAGGCGCAATGCGCTTATCAAACAGCTTTGGAACTATGTAATCTGCACTCGACCTTCTTCCAACTAATTTGGCTATTGCATCTGCAGCCGCAATCATCATCTTGGGCGTAATTTTTCTGGCGCGTGCATCAAGCGCACCCCTAAGTAAGCCGGGAGTTGCAGTTGCATTGTTTATTTGATTGGGCAGATCGCTCCTTCCAGTTGCATAAATGTGCGCACCAGCCTTCCTAGCTTTCTCGCGCTTGATTTCCGGCTCTGGGTTTGCAAGTGCGAATATTATCGGCTGAGAAGCCATTGAGCGTACCATGCTCTCACTTAGAATGTTTGGTGCAGATGCGCCTATGAAAACATCTGCGCCCGTAATTATTTTTTTAAGCCCACCTTTCATTTTTTTTGAATTCGTTTTACCTGCCAGCTTAGCCTTCCACCTATTCATGCCTCTCCTCCCCTTATAGAGCGCACCCTTACTATCGCACACAATCAAATTTTTGTAGCCTGCATGCAGAAGAAGGTTTGCAATTCCATAGCCTGCCGCACCTGCTCCATTCACAACTGTTCTCGCCCCCTTGCCTTTACCAACAAACTTCAGCGCGTTCTTCAGACCCGCAAGTGCAATTACAGCAGTCCCGTGCTGGTCATCATGGTATACTGGAATGCTCAGCTTGCGCTCAAGCCTTTCATAAATTTCAAAGCATTTAGGCGATGCAATGTCCTCTAAATTAATTGCAGCATAATTCGGTTCAAGTGCCTTAACCGTGCGTACAATTTCATCAGCATTCCGGGTTGCAAGGCATATGGAGTATGCATCAATGCCTCCGAACTTCTTGTAAATCACCGCCTTTCCTTCCATTACTGGCAGGGCAGCTTCAGGCCCAATGTCTCCAAGCCCTAGCACGCGCGTACCGTCGGTAACTATCGCAACTGAATTCCACCTGTTGGTGTATTTGTAAACTTCGCTCTTCCTGCGCGCTATTGCTCTGCAAACTTCCGCAACTCCTGGAGTGTAAATAGCACTCAGCTCGCGCTTGCCCCGCACGCTCACCTTGCTCTTAACTTCCACCTTTCCCCTAGTTTTAGCATGAATTCGAAGCGCTTTTGCCTGCATGTGAATTGATTTGAGTTCAGTAATTATAAGCGTTTAATCATCTCTCCGAACAGCTTAAGCTGCTCATCTGCCTTATGGATTGCTTCCATTATTCTGTGCATTGCAGGATCGCGGGGTTCCTGCTTCCAGCTTTTTAATTCCTCTTTCACCCCCGCCCTTATTCCACCTATCTTTTCTGCAATCTGCTCTGCCCTTAATTTCTGATCCACTGTGAATACGTTTGCATCAGCAGAAGCATTCCTAATAAATCTCTCATACTGTGCCAGGTTCAATCCAAGCTTCCATGAGCTTATTGTAGTATTCAGCTTCAAAAGCGCCTCCTGAATGTCCGTAACTATTGAATCAGCGAAATAGGCTGCCTGAGCCATTATTGCCATTGGCAGCATAATGATCTGCCTATCTACCGGGCTGCTCAAAAAATCACGGCTCATCTCCCCCATAATCTCCGAGCCCTCTTTTCTATCATTGGCAAGCTCTGCATGCCGGTTCTTTTGTCTGAGCATCTTCATACGCAGATCTGCGGAGCCGTCGAGAAGAATATCCAGCTCAGCCTGCAACCCTGCCTTGGGACTTAGATGCTTTCTGAAGAAAACTCTTCGTGCCAGCTCTCCTTTAGGCACTCTAAGAACACCATTTCCACCCGCAGCATTCCTGCTCCTGTCCAATTGAACTTTAAATTTCATCCTAGTGCTCCTTTTTGAAATTAGGTATAAGTATGCGGTCCGGACTATTTAAACCTCACCTATATTATCTTCAGCTTCTTGCCGCAGGTTTCGAATGCGGAGAGCGCAGAATCCAAGTGCTCCTTTTCATGAGCTGCTGTAATCATGGTTCTGATTCTCGCCTTGTCCCTTGCAACCATTGGGAAAACGATTGGAAGCGCAAACACTCCCTGCTCGAAGAGCGCTTCACTAAGCTGCTTTGCAATTGAACTTTCTCCAACAATTGCAGGTGTTATTGGAGTCTGGCTGTTCCCAATATCATATCCCATATCCTTCAGTCCCTTCTTGAAGTACTTGGTGTTCTCCCACATCTTCTTAACCAGCGTATCATCCTTATCAAGCAGCTCAACTGCAGCTCTGCATGCAGCTACAACTGCCGGCGGGTGCGAGCCTGTTAGTAGCCAGGTTCTTGATTTGTTAAGCGCGAACTTGCACAAGTCCTCGCTTCCAGAAATGTAGCCTCCAACCACTCCAAAAGCTTTTGAAAATGTGCCCATTTCAACATCCACCTTTCCTTCAATATCAAAATGGCTGCTTATACCTCTACCATGATCTCCAAGCACCCCATCCCCGTGAGCATCATCCACATAGCTCATAGCTCCGTGCTTTTGAGCCAGTTTCACAATCTCATCCATTGGTGCAATGTCACCGTCCATGCTGAAAACTCCATCAGTTATAATCAGAATTCTACGCGGAGGCTCCTCCTTTTTCTCAGCCTCCTCCAGAACCCGCGCCAAATCCTCCATGTTGCAGTGCTTGTAAATAGCGCGCTCAGCCTTGCTCAATCTTACACCATCTATAATCGAGCCATGGTTCAGCTCATCACTTATTATCAAATCCCCCTTGCCCGCTAGCTGGGGTATTAGGCCAGAATTGGCAGTAAAGCCTGTTTGATAATAGAGCGAAGCTTCTGCATGCTTATACTTTGCAATGCTCTTCTCAAGCTCCACATGCAGATCCATGGTGCCTGCTATTGGCCTTACTGAGCCCGAGCCTGCACCGTATTTCTTAACAGCCTCAATGGCAGCCTCCTTTAGTGTAGGATGATCGCTAAGGCCAAGATAGTTGTTTGAGCATAGCATAATCACTTCCTTATCATCAACTTCTGCCCTCGGACTGCTCGGGCCCATGAGCACCTTAATTTTCCAGTCCAAACTCTTCTGGACTAATTCATCATACTCTTGCTTCAGGAAAGCAGTAGGATTTCTATTTGCCATTCAATCACCTTCTCCCACGCTCTCTCCTCAAATGCTTTTAATTACTACTCTACATCGATTTCGACGCATGGCGAATCATCGACGCATAACGGAGCAAATAGTATATATTATGTATGTACGTAATTCCGCTGACTGTTTTCATGGGGGTTGCTATATGAAAAAAATTCTGGTTATAGGTGCAACTGGTCAGATAGGTACTGAATTAGTGCCTGAACTTAGGAAGAAATATGGGAAGGAGAATGTGGTTGCAACTGGGCATAAGAAGAAGCCTGATGAGGAGTTCAAGAATTCAGGCCCGTTTGAATTTCTTGAAGCTACTGATAAGCGGGCTGTTGAAAAAATGGTGGAAGCGCATGGAATCGATACGATTTACCACCTTGCTTCAATTCTTTCAGCAGCAGGAGAGAAGAACCCGCAAGCTGCCTACTTTGTGAACAATACTGCACTCTACAATGTACTTGAAATTGCGCGCGAGAAAAAGCTGGAGCGCATAATGGTTCCAAGCTCCATAGCGGTATTCGGGCCTGAAACTCCACGCAATAATACGCCCAATGAAACGGTTCTGAAGCCCACTACAATGTACGGAATTTCAAAAGTGCATGGTGAGCTGCTTGGCAACTACTACTTCCATAAGTTCGGGGTTGACATGCGTGGGGTGCGCTACCCTGGCATAATAAGCAATGTGGCTCCTCCTGGTGGAGGAACTACTGACTATGCCGTTGATATTTTCTATTATGCAGTGCGCGGAGAGCCCTACACCTGCTTCCTGAAGCCAGATTCAACCCTGCCCATGATGTACATGCCAGATGCATTGAAAGCGATTATGCAATTGGCTGATGCGGACGTGAAGAAATTGAAACACCATACTGATTTCAATCTAGCCGCATTCAGCTTCTCTCCAGCAGAGCTTGCGGCTGCAATTCAAGAAGAACTGCCTGGGTTCAAAATTGAGTACAAGCCGGATTTCAGGCAGGCAATTGCAGACTCATGGCCGCGCTCAATAGACGACAGTTGTGCGCGCGAGGAGTGGGGCTGGAAGCCTGACTATGATTTGAAGGGAATGGTTAAGGACATGATTGAGAAGCTTTCAGCGCGCCTGAAATAGGCGCAAGTTTTTATACCTCCTCATCAATCTAGGTGCAGGTTAAAATGAGCTCGAACACTCCTCTTCTTGGAGCGCTCATAAGCTTCTTCTTCCCTGGCCTAGGCCTGCTTTTATCCAAGGAGAACAAGTTCAAGGGTGTGCTGGTTTTCGTAATTGCGATGATAGCCGACTTTACGAGTATAGTGGTTGCAACTGTGCTCACCATGTGCGTAATCGGCTTCTTCATCTATTTAGCTCCGCTCTTCATCCACTTCCTCGCAGCAGTGCATTCGCACGATGTGCTCGCAAAGGAGGAGAAGAGCGGCAAGCCGCTTGTATTCAGCTAATCTGCATTAAAACAAAATCTCTCCGTAAAAAGTTACAAAGTATGCTTCCTCACAGCTAGCAACCCATCTTCCAAAATGCACCCACCTTACTTTGTAATCGCAAATCAATATTCCATCAATTATTCCGTGCTCTGCACTTTCCTCCTTCAGCTCCTGCAGACTCTCCTCGCTTCCAATAATTTTATTCACGGGCTGTATCGTACAGTCCTTTCCCCCTTCTTCTGTAGCACCTCATCATGAATGGCTTGGTCATCCAGCCAGGGTGCCCAGACTAATAGGGCAATGACCAAGAATAGCGTGGAGAGCACAATGCAGGCTCTCCTCTTTGTGCATTTCATAAATGCTCCGTCCGAGCCTCAAGATTCCAACTCAGAGCAGAACCTGCTCCCGTCCTCCTCTGCACCCCCACTATGCAAAGCAAGGAATATATTCAACTATGTTAGGGGACTGACGACAACTGCTTTGGCAAATAGCTCGGGCTTCCTCGGGAACCGAAAAGCATAAAAAGACCAATTATATAAGTTTATACAAGTGATTGGATTGTGTGCATATACCGCAGACGTGCTCCATTACCCGCGCCTGGATACGGTGCTCATGGTAGAAGATGCCATCAAAAAGGCCAAAAATTACCCGTCCCGCACAAAGCTGTGGCGCTCATTGCCCAAGAAAATGCAGTACCAGACTCTGCAGCTCATACTTCGCTACCTAGAGCAGTCGAACAAAATCTTCATTACAAAAGAAGGGAAGATAATGTGGATTCTTGCGGACTCCGCAAAGGCAAGGAAGCTGGCCAAGGAGAGTGTCCCGTATGCACGAACTAAGGCTCGCCGCTGAGTTCAGCAAGGAGTTTTCCAAGCTTCAGGCAAAAGCAGCCAAGGGCAACGGCGAGGCGCGCTATTTGCTTGAAATCATAGAGAAGGGAATGGCCAAGCTTGCAGCTAACCCCGAGGCAGGCAAGCACATCCCCAAGCGTCTAATTCCTAAAGAATATATTG
>QMVF01000036.1 GCA_003660965.1 Microcaldota archaeon | reverse complement strand
CGTATTAATTGATGTTAAAAATAAGAAATCTGTTAGGGTTTCTTTAAACCCAGAATTCCAAATGAAAGGGTTATCTTCGGATTTTATTAAATTAAGGCAAAAAGGCAGTGAACCAAAGGATATTGAATCGAAGATTGTTGATCCGATGATTGAAAAGATAATGTCGGCAGAAGATGAAGAAATATTAAAGATTGAGAAGGTGGAGGATATAAATTTCAAACCAAAAAAGGGAACTTTTTATTGGAAAAGATGCAAAAAATGCGATGAGGTTGTATTTTCGCATGGTTTAAAAACGATTAAAGGAAAAGACTATTGTATTCCTTGCTCAGTGTTAGAAAAATAGCTGGTAAAGATGGATTTGTTATTCATTACGCCCGTTTTATTCTTTTTCATATCATTTATTTTTTCAATGCTCGGTATGGGAGGTTCCCAGCTTTATATCCCAATTCTATTTTGGCTCGGTATGGATTTCAAAACGCAGGCACTCCCATTAGGGATGTTGCTAAATGTTGTTAACAGTTCATCTGCTGCTATTACTTATGGAAAAAAGAAATTAATAGACTGGAAAGTAGCAATTCCATTTGGACTTGCCATGATACTATTTGCGCCTCTTGGGGCATGGTTTAACATAAGCTTGCCGACAAAACCAGTAATTCTTGTTTTCGCATTGTTCACTGCTACGGCGGCAGTATTGATGCTTAGTGGGTGGAAACCAAAGAAAGGTGAATTTTCATCTAAGGAACGAAGAATACTGGGTATTTCAGCTGGTTCAGTCCTGGGCTTTTTTGCCGGACTAATCGGAAGAGGAGGTGGTAGTTTTGTTGTACCATTGCTATATATTGCTGGATTAGAGGCAAAAGTTGCTGCTGCAACATCCGCATTTATAGTAACATGCTCAGGAACATCAAGTTTTCTTTCTCATATCTTTACTTCAGCACAACCTCAATGGAGCATTTGGATTCTTTGTATAGTATCAGTCTTACTCGGGAGCCGAATGGGTTCACGCTTAATGGCGACAAAACTAAAACCAGAACATGTAAAAATCATATTTGGAACAATACTTCTTGCCGTTGCGTTAATCTTAATTGCCCAGAATTTCTTCTTATGAATAGAGGATATTTAGTAAACTTAGTAGGTAGGCATTGACATTTAATAGCTTGCTGCCGTCTAACCAAGAATTTCGGGTCAGTCCGTCCGTCGGTCGTCATCGAACCCTTTTCCGCTGACGCGCAAAAGCGTTCACGGAAAAAGGCTCTCAGTGATCACCTTTATCATCACGAGTAGGATTAGGAGAACGGAGTTTAAAACTGTTCGTGTTTTACAAGATCGAAGAGTTCCCGCCTTGCATGGGACTCTGGCTTTTCATCTGCCTTGCCCACTGGCAGCAAGCCCACTGGAACCAGGTGAGCAGGTGCATTGGTTATCTTTTTGATTTCTTCATCATTGAGCGCGCCTACCCATACTGTGCTAAGGCCCTCATCCGCAATTGCAAGCTGTGCATAGGAAGCCGCAATAGCTGCATCTAGAATGCAATATAGCGTTTTCCCGCGTTCGCCGTATTTGCGCGCCGAGCGTTCAGGGTTTGCGAAGAAGAGGAGTGCAAGTGGAGCTTGGGCTATGAATTCCTGGCCCATGCACGCTTCTGAAAGCGCCTTACGCTTACCCTCATCCTTCACCACCAGAATCTCGTAGGCCTGCAGGTTGCCTGCTGAAGGAGCGGAGTTTGCTGCTTCCAAAATTCGCTTGAGCTTAGTCTCATCAACCTGCTCAGGTTTGAACTCACGTACAGAGTGCCTTGATTCAATCAGCTTGCGGAATTCCAAAACTCACCTTACCTGCTTGAGCAATGCGCGCCTGTCAAGCGGAAGCTCCAGGCCAAGTATCTTGTGAATGTATAACACTATATCCACTGCAAGCACCTTGTCCAGCTTGCTCTTCTTCACAATATCCTTTATGCTGTCCTCCTTTCCTATGAGCTCGTATACAAGTATCCCATCTCTTCCATATTTCCTGTAGATTGCAAGCCCGTCATCGCCGTACTTGATTCGAACTTCGCTGGGCTTATAGGCCTTCATCAGCGCAGCCCCGCGCTTGCCAAGGAATGCGAGCATTCTGTCTATCTGGTCGAGCGAAAGGCCTGTATCCCGCGCTATTTCAACTATATCGTGCTTATCATCTATAAGCGAGAGCACCTTTAGGCCCTCTGAGCCGAAGCGGGCTGCAAGCTCTGCTTTCAGAAGACCGGCTTTTGCAAATCCCAAAGGCTGTCTTACTGGAAGGTCTATGGGAATTGCATCTGGTGAGAGGCGCTCCTCCACTTCGCGCTTCTCCTCATGAAGCGGCTCGAACTTGGGCTTTGCCTTTGGCTTGCCCTTTGCCTTTGGCTTCTCCTTGCTGGGCTTCTCCAGCTTTATTATTCCCTCCTGGTCCATGAATTCAAGAATTTCTACAAGCTTTACTTCCCCAATTCCGGTTTCTTCCAGAATCTCTTCTGCAGTCTTCTCTCCATCTATTAGATTGTAAACCTGAAGCCCTGTCTTGCCGAATTTCTTGTAAATCGTTTTTTCAAGCGGGCTGAGGGTTGCTGGCGGAGGCTCCTCCTTCTTTTCTTCAGGCGCTTTAGCTTTCGGTGCCGCTGTCGCAGGAGGGGCTGCTGGTTTTGGCGTGGGTGCAGCGGCTGGCGCTGGTTTTGCAGAAGGCGTTTCAGGCATTTTTGGAGGAGGGGGTAGCGGCTCTCGTTTTATCTCCTTCTCCCGCTCTGCGATTTCCTTTGTTATCTCCATTGCTGCCTCGGGCCTGGTTTCAGCTGGCTGGGCAGCTGCGCCTGCGTGCTCTATTGTAATAAGGCCGTGCGAATCCATGAATTCAAGCAGTTCAATCAGCCTGCCTTCATCCATCTGCAGCTCGCTGAGCAGCTCGCGCGCCCTGCTTCCCTCGCTTATGGAAGAATAAACACGTACCCCTTCATCTCCGAACTGCTTGTATACAAGGCTCTCGTTTCTGAACTTGTCCAGTGGCCCCTTTTCATTCCTTTTCAGAACAGCTTCGAGCTTTTCAGCCAATTAAGAGCACCCTTTTCAACTATTTACCCTCGCTTTTCTTGCTTTCCAGCTCTGCCTCAAAAACGGTCTTGGTAATGATCATTCCCTTTTCCTCAAGAAAGCCCAGAACTTCGAGGAATTTTTTTTCATCCATTTTCAGTTCCGCTCTCAATTCCTCTGCATTCTTCCTTCCATCTGCCTTTACGTAAACAGCCAGAGCTTCCTCTCCGAACTTCTCGGAAATTTCCTTCTCCACCTTGAACCTGTCTATTGCCTTCAGGTTTTTTTTAGATGGAATTATGCCTAGCAACTCTTCTCCCATATCTATCCCTCGTATGTGATTCCACAAAGATTTTTATATCAAGGTTTAAATTACTATCCAATGACTGGGAATCGAGTTCTAATAAGTGCAAATCCGTTGATTCTGATCCTGATTTTTATGATTGCGCTGGCAGGATGCGACGGGCAGCAGGCGCCGGATGAGCAGACCGGGCCGGAGCATGTGCCAGTACCTCCTCCTGCCTCTGAGGAGGAGCTTCCACCTCTGGAAATAGACTGCTGGCTGCTGGAAGGAATTGAAAGGGACGAGTGCCTGGCAGACGAGGCGCTGCAGAAGGGAGAGGTGATGGGCTGTTATCTTATACAGAACCAGGAGGTAAAGGAGCAGTGCATATACCCGTTTGCGCTCTCAAGGCCAGAGCTATGCCGAGATCTCAGCGGTGAATTAAGGGATGACTGCTACCTTAATTCAGCAAATCTCACCCATGATGAAGCTGAATGCGAGAAGATAGATGATGAGGGAAAGCAGGAAATCTGCAGAGGGATGTTCAAAGCACCGTGCGAGGATGTGGATGATGTTGGCTACAACCGCTCGCTGTGCGAAGCGCTGTATTACAAGGATGCGAGGAAGTGCGATGCCAATGAAACCTTTGCAGATGTGTGCAGATTCGACCTTTCGCTTGCACTAAATGCTTCAGGAGCTTGTGATGATATAGGGGCGGAGAGCCTTAGGCTTGCATGCTTTGCAATAACCACGGATCAGCCCCAGTACTGTGATGGGGCGGCTGTGCAGGAAGTTAAAGACCTTTGCTATGTCATAACTGCAAGAGAGTTGGAAAATGAGGGGTTGTGCGAGCATGTGGAGCTTGGAAGTGTGGGGCAGTATATCTATTCAACACAGGGAACTCTCAGCTATCTGGTTCAGTGTTATGCAGAAGTTGCAATAAGGCGTGAGAACTACACGGTTTGCGAAGGGCTTGAAAGTACCATAGATCAGGATGACTGCTATGATGCAGTTGCCAGAGCCCTTCTGCTTCCAGAGGCCTGCTCCCATATTTATAAGAAGGTGAGCTCAAGCGGAAACCCTGTAATAACTTCAAAGCATGACAGCTGCTACAGGGAGGTTGCCAAGCTGATGAGCGATCCCTCGGTATGCAACTACATAATTGCAATACCCACCAGGGATAGATACTGCTACCTTTCAATAATATACGGGCGCACGGACAGCGGGGAGTATGCATACAACTACACGCTTGAGCAGTGCATGAATATAGCAGATGAAGTTAGGAAGTGGTCCTGCGTATCAGAACTTGCAAAGAGAAATAGCGATGTGGGGCTTTGTGAATTAATACCGGAGGGTTCTACCAAGAACACGTGCATAGCACAGGCTCAGCCCTGATCAGTACCCTTTTTCTCCGCTTCCTTCTTTGGCTCGCCTTCTGGGGTTTTTTCCTTTTTTTCTTCTCCCTTTTCAGTGCTCTTTGGTTTGGATGATTTCTTGCTGTGCTTTTTCTTTGCAGGCTTCTCTGGCTTCTTCTCCTGCTCCTCGGTTTTCTCCTTCTCGGCAGGCTTTTCCTCCTTCTTTTTGGCTGAAGGTTTTTCTTCTGGCTCTTTCTCCTCTTCCTTCTTGGGCTCTGGCTTTGAATCTGAGGATTCAAGTGCCTCCAGGGGCACATCGAACTCATCCAGCGTATGGCCGAATTCAGAATCTGCAGCTATAAGGCCCTTTGATTTCATAACCTCGCGTGCAAGCAGGAAGAAAATGAGTGCAAGCGCCTTCTTCCCCTTATTGTTGCACGGAACTACCAAGTCCAGGAAGCGCGTACTGTTATCAGTATCGCAAAGACCTATTACAGGAGTGCCTGTTGCCGAGGCTTCCCTTATTGCTTGCCACTCGTTCTTTGGATCGCATACGAGAATCAGGCTTGGCTCAAAGAAGTTGGGCCTTGCTGGGTTGGTCATGCTTCCGGGTATAAACCTTCCCTTGATCAGATTGCAGCCAATTATACCAGAAAAGGCCGAGGCTGCAATTCCTGCATAAGTTCTTGATGCGATTACATAAATTTTGGCAGGATCGTATTGTGCTATGAGATTGGCAGCCAGCTTTATGCGCTCGTCAACCTGCTTGAGATCGAGAACGAAAAGCTTGTCCTGCCTCTCCTTGTAAATGTACTTCTTCATGTCCGGCGTCTTCATCTTGGTTCCTATGTGAATACCGGATTCCAGATATTTCTCCTGTGGTAGCAAAGTGTCAGTCATAAAATCACCGAATCATAAAATGGGGCCGCCGAGATTTGTTCATGAGATTTGGAAAGGAGGCGCGAAGCGTGCCTCCTTCCTTTGAACTCGGGTCGCCAGCACCCCAAGCTGGAAGCATACCAGACTAGCACACGGCCCCCTCAGAACCCAGGTTCCGAGACCTCCTCGTTCCCCATGTCCTGCCAGTTCTTTCCAGCGCATACCGTTCATCAATACCTCTTGTACTGCATCACATCGCCGACTAAATCGACGTGGCTCAGGAACATTCTCCTGCAGCAGTACCGTTTTATATTCATCTTATCCAGTGCTTCACCCGGCTTCTTTTTCTTGAGTAAATCCTTGTATTCCTCATACCTGTCTCCTATAACCGAGCCGCATGTGAAGCATCTCACTGGGAACAACATGTTATCAACTCCAATTGCAGACTACCTGTAAGATTTCTGGAACCTCGCACGCGCCTTTCTGCCTTTGTACTTCTTGGGCTCGACGCGCCTCACATCCTCTATCAACAGGTGCCTGTCCCTTTCAAGCATCCTGGCCTTCAGCTCCTCATTGCCCGTGAACTTAACGATTCCTCTTGCTATTGCGAGCCTGACAGCCTGTGCCTGACCCATCTGTCCTCCTCCATAAACATTAACATTTATATCCAGCTCCTTTACCAAATCCCCTGCCATTCTGAGCGGCTCCTCTATAAGAATGCGGGCATAGGGGTGGGGCAAGGAATCTAGAAGCTTGCTATTTATCCTCACAACTCCCTTTCCTTTTTTTATGCTGGCGCGCGCTATGCTCTCCTTCCGCTTTCCGCGCACCATCACTACGTGAGGCTTCTTACTTGAAGTTTTTTTAGCTCTTTTCTTTTTGGTTGATTTCTTTCTCGCTCTTGCCATTCGATCATCCTCATCCCGTATATCCTGTATAGCCCAGCTTTCTGCATAGTTCTGAAATGCTAAGCATGCGTGCATTAACCTTATCCCGCTTCTTGAATTCCATTTTCTGCCCCTTTGCTTCAATGCCCTCGGGAACCCCCATGTAGACCTTCAAATTCTTGAAAGCCCTCTTGCCCCTTGAGCGTTTATAGGGAAGCATCCCCCTTATTATGCGCTTTACAAACAAGTCAGGCCTTCGTGATATGTAGGGTGAATGCTCTGGGTTTGCCCTGTCCTTTTGAAGGCGCCTGGTTCTATATTTTGTAACATTCACTTTCGGCTCACCGGAAATTACTGCCTTCTCAGCATTAACTATGTTCACCGATTCGCCCTTGAGCAGGAGCTTGGCTACAGCCGCAGCCATTCTTCCCACAACCACGTTTTCTGCATCTATAACTATCATTTTCTCAACTCATACAATAATTGCAATGTCCTTTCCCTTTGGGTTTTGCTCAAGCAATTCAGATATAGTCATTGGTTTTCCACCTGCTTTTTCTATAGATGCTCGTGCTGATCTGGTAAACCTCCATGCTGCAACTGATTTATTTGCATAGGTTTTTCCTCCGCCGAGCACCACTCCAGGTACGAGCAGGGCCTTTGATTCCTTTGGTGCGCTTCTGCCTAGGCGCGAAACATTGACTTCGGCAAGCGAACGGCAGGGCTTTGACAGGAGCTTGGCTACCTGCGCCCAAAGGGGCGCCTTATTTGCCTTTGCCGATTTCTCTAGCCGCACAATAAGAGCGGCGAGTTCATCGTTGGTAGTTCCCTTCT
>QMVF01000035.1 GCA_003660965.1 Microcaldota archaeon | reverse complement strand
TCTTGCCATTGAGCTCAGGCTCTCGCCCTTTGATGATTTGCGTGACTTCCTTCTCCTGATTTTTACGAAAACAGGATGATTAACGGCCTCTCCCACCACCAAGGCCTCACCCACTCTCAAAGTGGTAATCGCGCCAAGCATTCCCTTATCTATTCCCTCGCAGCTCTCGCCTATATGGTCTATATCAAACGGGTTTGTAACGCGCAGAATTATGTTGGAATTGCATTGCGAGAGTGCAGTGGTTGATAAATGTACAGGCCTTTGTGAAATCAGGCAGAGCGAGGCTCCAAATTTCCTTCCCTCGCGCGCAATTGTTGTGATTATGCCCCTTGAAATGGCAGCCTCCTTCTGGGCCTTCTCAGGTGCAAAATTGTGAGCCTCCTCAATTATCAGCAAAAAGGGAGGAACCTTGCCCCTCTTCCTCATTTTCAGTAGCCTACGTGCAAAATAGCTTACCAGCATCTGCTTACGCTTGTTAGAATCAATTTCACTCAAATCAATAACCGAAAGCTTGCCGGGCTGAGCTAGCTGCTTCATGCGCGGGTAATCAGAGGTGCTGAAAATGCGCTTCTTGCGCAATTGCGAAAGCCATGAGAGCAGAGGCCCCTTCACATTTTCTTTGATTTCAGCTCCCTGTATATGTGAAATCAAATCATCAAGCCCATAGGTCTGGCTCTTATTCTTTGCTTCGCGCCTTAGCTCATACAGCGCATTTTCAACCTCTCTCTTTTGGGTTATAGTGAGCTGGGTCATGAATTCAAAAAGCAGATGTGGAGAAACCTTGTGAAAAGCTATCTTTACCTTCCTTCCCTCGAAAACTGTAGTGCGGTTTGCGTACTCACCAGACTTAAAGCCCAAATACTCTCCATGCGGATCAATTACCACTATAGCTATCCTGCCATGCTCAAGCTTCCTGTCCAGAAGTTCCTCCATAAGCACGCTTGCCAGATAGCTCTTTCCAGCTCCGCTCATTGCAAGAATTGCAAGGTGCTTTTGCAGCAAGCGCGTAAGGTCAAGGGTTGCGGGCAGTTTGTGGTTTTCAACCTCGCCTATTGCAAGGCCATCATCCACAAAGCCCAGAAAGTCTTTTAGCACCGAAGCTTCAACCGCCTGCACCTTTGAGCCAGGCGCAGCAGGGAAAGTGCTTCTCAGTATATGCCTGTTCTTGAATACTCCAAGTGCGCGCGCATTTGCTACAGTATACTCCCAGTCAGTAACTGGAAAGTTCGCACTCAGAGGCGCGGTCTTCTCATATTCTGCAACGCTTTCAGCCCTTTCAAAATAGCGATTGGCTCTTGTAATGTCAATCACATGCCCTATAAGCATGCCCTGTTCTCCCTCGCATGCTACGAACTGGCCCCGCCTAACCTGCTTGGAGTTGAGCACAAACGAAAAGCGCTCAGTTGAGGGGCCGTCAATGGTTGAAACCACAGTTCCTAATTCTTTACCATCAGCCATGCCCCTAATTCTCGAGTTAGCTTAATAAAAGAAGACTGGGGTGGGATGCGGGTGACTTCAACTAACTGGATAATTGTCGATTCCATCCCCAGGCCCATGAATTTCATAATGATTCGGATAGCCCGGGTTGAGCTCAAAGTCACTCCAGTAATTTCCGCTGTAATTATAGCCAAGGTCCCAGCGGTTCATAGTCACATTCTCGCCTTCATACGCCGTGTGCATTGGTTGAGCAATGAATACGTTCATCCAGAAGCTATTCAAAGTAGGCTCCAGCCCCGAGCTCTTAACAAGATATGCACCATACTCCGTATTATCGACGAATGTATTCTCAAACACCTCATTCTGCATCCACTCGCCCTTTAACAGCAGCCCATATGCATTCTGCATTAAGGTATTCTGGCCAATAGCGTTATGGTTATTAGTTGCAAACTCCTCAGAAATCCCAATTCCAATCTGATTTCCAAGAATCGTATTATTGGCTATCACATTATTGTCAGTTACCTTCATCTTAATTCCATGCTCGTCATTCCATTCAATCTCATTATTCTCTACCTTATTGTAAGCCGCAACCAAAGACATTCCATTCACATTGTGAGTAGCATTATTCCCCAGCAATGTATTGTGCAAAGCTAATCTGAGTTCAAAGCCAGTTGTGCAATTATAGGCTAAATTATTTTCCAAATAATTATGCCCCGAGCTCTTCAAATTAAAGCAGTCCATTCGATTATAACTTGCATTATTGTCCCCCAAATAGTTGTAATTACTGTTGCTCACTTCAAAACCAGAACCGGCAACCCAGACATCAACCGTGCTCGTATGGCTTGCCTCACAATACTTCACAGTATTGTACTCGCTTCCCGAATACAACTCCACCCCGGTGAAATTATTGTAATTTGCCGTGTTATTGAAAAGAGTATTATACGAGCTCCCATCCAAGTAAATACCGAAAACTCCTCTGCTCACCTCATTTTGAAGCAGCATATTCATTGTAGAATTGTACAAATAGATGTTCGTACCAAAGCCCTCAACCTTACAGTTCTGAACTACTACTGAATTTCTTCCCGTGAGGTTTATTCCAATAGGCCAACATCCGAAAGCCCCAGTGAAGGGCCATAGATTGCATAGCCATCGCAATCCAGCATTATTTCATCAGCACCAATGTGCAGGCCATGGTATGGGCAGTGCAGATCTTCAGTAAGAACCGTGCTTTCAGTTATAATCTCACCGCAGGCAGCGGGTCCGGCGGGGCCCGGGCCAGCCGGTCCGGGTGGTTTGGGAGGATCAGCAGGAGCAGGATCTGTCGGTCCATAGGGAAGTGCTAGAGCAACTCCCGAAAGCACGATCAAATACACTAACGCCAGAACTAAAGCAAAGCAATTCTTCATAAATACACCCATAGAACTAGTTAACATATATGCCGTTTATGCCTTTTAAATTCTTCTTTTACCTAAAAGGCCGCTCATCCCTTCTCAACTTCAGAATTCTCTGCTCCCCGCCTGCCTTAAGGAACAGCCTGCTGTAGGCTCGATCGAGCTCGCGCTTGTCGAGTGCCGCACGCATATCAGCTTCAATCAGCACTGCAGGGTATGAATAGCGCGCATTGATTCTGCTCAGCCAGCTTATGACCTCTGCAATTTTCTCATGATCAGCCGTGCCCTCTACGAACTCAACTCTAAGCGGCCTGTCTCCTTCAGTAGGCCTCAAGTAGAATGCCAAAACCCTGCCAGCCCATTCACCCAAATCATTGAGCACCGGATCGTTTTTTGGAGCTGACACATAATGGAAGGCAAAGGTGCGCTCGCGCTCCTGAAGCAAATGATGCAAAAACGAAGTATCTGTAGTGCTCTGCAGCCCCTCCATATCTGAATTGCCCTTGCCCACGATTTCAATAAACCGCTTTCCCCTGCTATCTTTAATCACGCCTGCTAATGCGCACTTGTTGCTTTGTGCAAGCTCGTACAATCTTTTGTAACTGGCTATGACTTTATCGTAATGCTCTCTTAATTCACTCGTACTGCTCGGCTTGTCTGATATCTGCGGTGCAACTGAACCATCAAGGAGCAGATAGCTTGGTTTGAATTTTTCAAGAGCCTCGCACGCAACCCCCAGCTCCTGCTCAAGCCTGAACAATGACTGGTGCCATGCAAACTCGCGCAAATCCAGCCCGCCAAGCGCATTTGCCTCAGGCTCTGGTGAACTTGATGGATGATATTCGTATCTGCTCAGCTTGCCATGTTCATAAACAAAATTAACTGCCACAGCTCGGCCTAGCAGAAGGTCAAAGCCATAAAATTCTTGCGCTAGCAGCCCGCCATCCACAGCACAAACTCCGCCTTCTGGAATCTGCTCTTTCACCGCGTAAATCAGTTCCTTTTCAAGCGCCTGCTTATAGTGTGCTCTGCTCGAGCGCAGCCCGGCTGCAAGCCTCTTTCTCTCAGCCTCAATGCCGCGTATGCTCTCAGCTATTTCATCCATCGCGCCCTGCATAAGATTATAAGTTCGCGCAAAGCATTAAAAACCGAAGAGAGTGAGATTCGCATGAGTTTCAAGCAGGTTATAGTTGTACGGGCTGATTTGAAACTTGGTAAAGGCAAATTGAGTGCACACGTAGCCCATGCTTCACTTGAAGGCTATAAGCGAGCTAAAGTTTACGATGAAGAAGCAGTGAGCGAGTGGGAGAAAAAGGGGCAGAAGAAAATTGTGGTGAAGGTGAAAGATGAGAAGGAGCTCATTGAACTTTATGATAGGGCAAGGCAGATGGGCATACCCTGCGCCCTCATCCATGATGCGGGCTTAACGCAGGTTGAGCCAGGCACTCTAACCGCACTCGTAGTAGGTCCATTAGATGAAGCTAAAGTGGATGGGCTTACGGGGCATCTTAGACTTCTGTAACTTATTTAAGCTTCAAAAAGGCAAATCATCTGATGCATCTGCCCTACCTGTCAGGCAACGCCGGTTCCTTCCACCAGACAAGCTCTCCGCTAAGCCCAAATGGTATATTAAGCCAGCTGATAGAGAGGGCTGTTATAGAGTAGTATATGAAGATCTTGGTTTGTCATTAGGCTTTCGTCAATACTACACGATGAATCCATTTCACAAGATCCAAACTTGCAGCAGCTGCTCGCATACATACTTGACATTCTATGCGATACCTAAGCAGTTTCTAAACGCGCTCCTCATTGGTCTTAACATAAGCCCTCAGAATCTCGCCCACGCTCCAGGCCTGCGCAATGCAGCCAACTGGCCTTAAACTTTCAGGCTCAATTATCTCGGAAATCGTGCCAACTCCGCCTTTTCTCAAATGCTTTCTGAAGCCGCTGAGCAGAAGGGATGCATTTCTGCCTCCTGTATTAACATGGGCATCCACAAACGCACCCATAAGCCAGGGCCAGACCATTCCGCATTGATAGCTCTTCTCGCGCTCTTCCGAAGCCCCTGCATATTTTTTCCTGTAGCGCGCATCAAGCGGGGAGATGCTTCTGAGGCCAAGCGGGGTGAGCAGCTCTTTCCTAACCTTCTCCACAACCATTTTTTCCTTCTCAGCATCCAAAAGGGGCGAGGGAAAGGAAACTGCAAAGATTTGATTTGGCCTTACAGTTGAATCATCTGGATCCAGCACATCATAAAGGCATTCCTCAGTCTCATTCCAAAAGCGCTGAAATGACTTCTTAACCTTCTCAGCCTTTCTCTTCATCTCATCACCATACTTCTCCTCCCCGAATTTAAGCGCAAACAGCTGGGCTATTTTGAGTACATTATACCAAAGCGCATTCAGCTCAACAGGCTTTCCAGCGCGCGGAGTTACTTTGGTGTCCATCCACGTAAGCCCAGGCCCGCACTTGAGCAATCCATCCTCATCAACCTTCACATCAACCAAACTTCCAAAAAGATAGCCGTCAATTGCCTTCTTAAGCGGTCCGAACAATTCCGCCCTTACAAACATTTCATCATTAGTTGCCTGCAAGAAGCGGTAAACCGCAAGTCCGTACCAGAGGGATGCATCTGCAGATGTATAGGAGGGCTCTCCCTTCTCATCCACAAAGCACACCACCATCCCGTCCTTCATGCTCTTTGCAGCATTCAAAGGTATAGCTTTTGCCTCGTCAAACCTGCCAGTTGCTAGGGCAATTCCAGGAAGCGCAATCATCGCATCCCGTCCCCACACTCCGAACCATGGATAGCCTGCCATTACTTCATTCCCCTCATTCCTTACTATAAACTGGTCAGCAGCAAGCGCAAGATGATCTGCAAACCTGTCCCGCTTTAGCCTGTTGTTCAAATAAAATTCATCAACCACATTTGCTATTCTCTCATTCTCCTGCTTGTACCTCCTGTGGTAATCAACAAACTTATACTCGGAATCGCTGAGCAGCAGGTTGAATTTCGCAGAGCCTTGGAATTCAAACTCAAACCTGCCGGGCATGAAATGATGCTCCCTGTCCGCCTCCCCTCCTTCAGTTTCCCAGTCATAGATCATATTGTAATTCCACTTCTCATCAGCCCTATAGCTGCACTGATCCGACTTTATGCATATTCCGCATACCGGGCCCTGGACAAAGGTTCCATCAGCATATGCTTTCTGGGAAAATTGGGGCAAATCCGCCTGTCCGCCCGCGGTGAGCGAATGGATTGGCCTGTCATTTATAAGCGGAGCCAATTCAAGCCTTGCCTTTCCCTGGCTTTTCAAATAATATCTAACCACAGCTGCATTTGCACCATTTATCATGTAGATTTTCTTCTTAATCTTGCATCCGCCCGCTTCAAAATAAAAGGTTGGAAGCGGATTGAGCCTGAACTCTTTCAAAAACTCGTAGCCAGTTGGGTAAATTTTACCTTCAGGGTATTTGTTGGTTGAAAGCAGGTACTGCCCCTGCTGGGTGGTAAGCTTTTCCTCCAGCTTGGCTACCAGAAGCCTTCTCCCGTGCGGAGGCTTTGAAGCTGCCACCAGCAGTCCGTGATATTTTCTTGTATTCGCTCCAACTATTGTAGAGGCTGAATAGCCTCCCAGGCCATTTGATAAAAGCCACTCTCTGTCCCACGCACGCGCATATGTAGGGTTCTTGAAGCGCATATAATCAGTATATGGGGGTTAACCACTGCCTGTACTTTTCATTTTTTCCTACTACCACTTCACCATAAGCCTGCCTCAACTTTCCAGTGATCTCTCCTTCCCTTCCCTCTCCCACCTTTACCTTATCAATTTCAATTACCGGCATCACGCCGCTGGCAGTGCCGGTTACGAAAACCTCGTCTGCCCTAAGCAGCTCGCTGGGCATAATATCCTGCTCCTCAGCACGAATTCCAAGCCCCTTTGCCAGCTCCATAATTGAATCGCGCGTAATTCCCTTCAAAATCGAAGCGCTGGTGGGCGGGGTTAGGAGCTTTCCATTGAAAACAGCAAACAGGTTGGAGGCAAGCCCTTCGCTCACAAACCCTCTATGATCCAGCAGAAGTGCATAATCATAGCCAGCACTTTCAGCATCAAGTGCAGCTAAATAAGAGGTTGCATAATTCGCAGAGCATTTTGCATCTGCAGGCAGTGAGTCTGGTTGGGGCTTGCGCCACGAGGAGAACATGCACCTTATTCCGCCCCCCTCCTTCCAGCTTTCCAAATTCGCTCCATTCATCTTTGAGGTGAATATTGTCAAATCAGTTGAAAGCTGCCTCTTGGTGGGCGCAGGGCTCTTCCATTTTCCAAAGTAGAGCAAGGGCCTTATGTAACCGTTCTTCAATTCGTTCTTCTTTGCAATTTCAACTATTGCCTTCTCAATCTGCTCTGCGCTGTACTCAAGGGGCATTTCGTAAATTTTGGCAGAATTCAGAAAGCGCTCCACATGCTCCCCCAGCCTGAATATAAGTGCATTGCTCTTTCCCTTCCACAGGCCCTCATAGCACCTGATTCCCTCAAACATTGCAACTGAGTAGTGAAGACTCCAAGTGGAGATGTGAACTTTTGTCTCCTTCCAATCTATAATTTTTCCATTATGCCATACCAGGCCTGATTCAACAACTGCCATCATCGAGCCTACTTTAGAC
>QMVF01000034.1 GCA_003660965.1 Microcaldota archaeon | reverse complement strand
GCTTTTAACAGCCGCAATTCTGATCGGTTCAATGGGCTCCAAATTCATAAGCGGCTGGATAGGCGGCCTGCTTTCTGGCTTCGACAAGAACGAGAGCGTTCTGGTGGGCGTATCTACAATACCCCAGCTCAGCACAACGGTTGCAGTTGCATTCGTGGGCCTTGAATTCGGCCTTCTGAACAGTGAACTGGTAACCGCAATGATTGCTCTCAGCATAGTTTCCACCTTCGTAGGCTCCATGCTAATCGCTCTGCTGGTGAAATCAAGACAGGCTTCCAAACAAACAGCCTGAGCCCTAGCTTTTTATACTCCCTTCCGGAATAGCAAGGCATGCTTAAACGCCAGCTTGGACTGTGGCAGACTGTTCTGCTCGGAATAGGCATAATGGTGGGTGCAGGCATCTACGTTCTTATTGGAGTAGCTGCAGTCGAAGCAGGCAGCGCGCTCTGGTTTTCATTTTTAATAGGTGCAATTCTGGCAATGCTTACCGCATTCAGCTATGCAGAGCTCTCCTCCATGTACCCAAATGCAGGCTCCAGCTACTTTTATTCAAAACAGGCATTCGGCTCGCGCAGATTGAGCTTTCTGCTGGGCTGGTTTTTGATAGTTGCTTACACAGCTGCCAGCACCACTGTAGCCTTCGGCTTTTCCCAGTATTTAAACAGCATAATTCCAATACCCCAAGAGCTGGCTGCAGTTTCAATTCTCTTCCTTTTGGGCCTTCTCAACTACATAGGCCTGCGCGAGGCAAGCAGATTCAATATACTCGCAACCTTTCTTGAGGTTGGGGGCTTAGTAGCCCTCATCTTCCTATTCTTTGCTTCAACTGATATAGCAGGACTTGACTTCTCACTCGACCCCCCAAAGGGAATTGACGGGATGGTAACTGCTGCCATTCTTGTATTTTTCGCTTACCTGGGCTTCGAGGTTTTGGCTACAGCTGCAGAGGAAATACGGGATGTCAAGAAAACTCTCCCGCGGGCAATTTTGATTTCAATTGCCCTCACCTCCCTCATCTACGTTCTAACTGCATTAGCATTCACCTCAGCCCTTTCCTATGATGCAATAGTTCAGACTGTTGATGAAGGAGAGGGTGCGCTTGCAGCTGCTGCTGGTCAGTTCGGAGGCGAGGCATTTCTTCTTGCTCTAGTTATTATCGGCCTTTTCTCAACAGGTAACACAATTCTGATTTCTCTTATAGGGGTGAGCAGAATGATGTATGGAATGGCTGAGGACAGGGCACTTCCTTCCAAGCTTCTTCAAACCACCAAGAGCGGAGTGCCCGGCCTTGCCATAATTTTCGCAACCTTCCTCTCAATCCTCCTTGCTTTCTTCAGCAACCTTTCAACTGTAGCCCGCATCTCAGTTTCAGGTATGTTCATGATTTTCATATTCGACAATCTTTCAGTAATCGCTTTGAGGCTGAAAAAGCCAGAGCATGAAAGGCAGTTCAAAATACCCTTTTCAATAGCCAATATACCGCTTCTGCCAGTGCTTTCCGTGCTCTTTATAATCAGCCTGCTCATACTGGAATTTGCATCAGATCAAACCCTTCTGCTCGGCTTTTTAGCGCTGGCCGCAACTGGCCTTATTCTTAATGAGAGCGAGTACAGGCTCACCGGGGACTAGAACCTGATTTGCACACTATGTGGTTCAGTCCGATTCCCAAATCCTCTGCTATTACCTTGCATTTTGCTATCAACAGAAAATAAATTTTGGAGTCAATCTCGCTCAGGGTTTCGTAGTTTCCCTGCCCCTTGCTTATTATAAGCCCCTTTCCTTTAAGAAATCTAACAAACTCTTTGAATTCCCTGCTCTGTTCTGAAAAGCCCATACCCGCGGTTTTCAATTCGACATTTTCAAGTCTATCGATTCCAACAAACTTGGCATCGGTTTCAGTTGCATCATTTACTATTGGGGAATTTTTTACAAAAAAATAAATTCTGCACCCATTCACTTCCCTTATTTTTTCAACCAAAAGCTTATCGAATACGATCTCCCCCGAATTATCTGCCAGATAAACTATGGACTTGGCTCTTTTTACATCCTCCCGGAATTCGTAATAATTGTCTACGGCAAACTTTGATTCAATAACCTCTTCCACCTTTTTCCGTACATCATAATCAGAATTCACTGCAAGGTCCATCACATTACCAGCAATTGCTATTTTCACTGCTGCAAGTAGTTTATCATTTGATTTCCCTATCAACCTTCTCATTTCAGGCAACAGCTTAATTGCATTTTCATTATCTCTTTTCTTAATAGCCTTGTACGGATCGCTATTGCCTGTAATTTCAGCTATGGTATCATAAACCATTCTTGCGAATTCCGTAGGATTTTTATTCAGATCCGCATCCTTAAGCTCACCCATTATCTTCTTCAGAACTTTCTCCTGCCTCTCTTTGTTTTCCCCAGCCGCCTCCATTGCTTTCAGCGCCTGATTCAGGAAGCAGGGAAGGCATTCCAAATGCGTTTTCATACTTGCACCCGTTTCAATGAAGTTCTATTAAATTAAACAAAGGCTGATCATCATCACAAGCATTCCCGCAATTATTCCAACTATTGCCAAATGCGCCTTTTTTCCCTGGAATGATAGTGGTAAAAGTTCATCAAAGCTAATGAAAACCATTATGCCTGCCACAAATGCCAAGGTGAGAGATAAAATCGCCGGGGTGAGGAATGGGAGTAGCAGAAGGAAACCAATCACTGCGCCCAGCGGTTCTGCAATGCCGGAGAGAAATGAGTATAGGAATGCCTTCCTCCTGCTTTTTGTTGCATAAAAAACAGGCATGGAAACAGCTATTCCTTCAGGAATGTTGTGTATTGCTATGGCTAGTGCTATGGGAAGCCCCAGGCTCACATCCTTCAACGTGCTCATAAAAGTTGCAAGACCTTCGGGAAAATTATGGATTGCAATTCCCAGAGCTGTGAAAACCCCTGCCTTCATCAAACCTCTGTTCTTTTTACTCACCTTTGCATGCTCAGCTATGTACTCGTGGGGAACTAAAAAGTCGATTAGCATTATGAAAAATATTCCTACGAAGAAAGCTACATTACCTTGGAAGAAACCAACGTCTGCGACTGCCGTAGGCAAAAGCTCGACAAAGGAGATGTAAATCATAACTCCTGCCGAGAAGCTTAATGCGAGACTGAGGCAGGTTTCATCGAATTTCCTTATGAATAATGCAATCAGGCTTCCAATGCCTGTGGATAGGCCTGCTAAGAGAGTAAGGGCAAATGCAATTTCAACCTGTGTTAATTGTATTTAATCCCCTCCTATAGCAATACTCCACTAAGGGCCCAGAATCCAAGTGCAAGCATAAGTATGCCTGCAATCAGATGAAGCAGCCGCAGATTCCTTTCCTTCCACTTCTCCGCCTTCTCTATATTCGTAAAGCCGTAGTAAAGCAGGGCAACTATTCCCAGCAGAGGTAGTATGAATATGAAATTATAATATAGCAGAAGAGGTATGGCTATCATCTGGGTGCTCTTTTCCGCAAGCAGGCCCAGAATGAAAATATACGGTCCTCCTGTGCACGGCAGTTCGAAAAGACATACTGCAAATCCCATTGAAAACGCGCCCAGCGGCGTGGTTATGCTTTTAAGCAATTTTTTAAGAGTAGGTCTCCAAGAACGAGGAATTTCCATAACAAACCCCCCGCCCCCGTACCATAAATAGTCCTTTATGTTGAACAGGCCTATGATTATGGCAAGAAAGCCAACCAATTGATAGAAGATGTAGGAAAGGCCTGCAATCTGAATTGCGCTGAATAACCCCAGGCCGAATAGGAAGTATGAGATGTATATGGAGGCTATGAATGCAAGGCCGACTTTCAAAACCGTATTTTTATCCCCCGCAGCAAGGAGCGCGTTCAGAAGAATTAGGAGGACTGCTATGGCGCATGGGTTTATGGAGTCTACGAATGCGGCAATTGTGATCACTCCAAGGGATATCTCCTCCGGCTCCAAGCCAGATACAGTGCCTTCTCCTGGCTCTGCTCCATTATTAATTCCAACATATAACAGGTTGACTGGGTTCTTCACTTCTGTAGAAGGGCAAGGCTCTCCAGCATATATTCCCTTTTCAAGTATGGGTTCCAGTTTTGATAGGATGGGCGTATCGCCAACCAAAAACCCGTTTCCCACAAAAATTACAGGCACACCACGCCCCCTCAATGGAACATTGTAGGCATCAAAGTAGGAATTTAGAAGTGCAGCATTGTCCCAGTTGTTATAGATTTCAAAATGCTTAACCTCTATATCGTATTCACCTTCAAGCTCGGAAACAAACGGAACCACCCTACCACAGTGGGGGCAGCCCTCTCCATAGAATAAGTAGATGCAGGTGCTTTCCGACTGCGCGGATGCTAACGGGAGCAGTAAATAGATGGCAAGCATGGATGCTATGAATAGATGAAAGTACTTCATGAAACTCACACCCTGTGTACTATTTAACTTTCAATTAAACTAATATTAAATCAATATTCTTCCCGCTTGTTATGAATCTATATCTATAATCTTTTTAAGAGTTTTTGTATATATATTCATAACATGGTAAGACCACGCAAGAGGTTGTGGGTTTATTCAGAGCCCAATGTGACTTACTTCAAGCCCCGCGGAATACCGATGAGGATGCTTAAGGAGGTGGCACTCGGAGTTGAGGAATTCGAGGCCCTAAGGCTTAAGGACATGGAAGGGCTTGAGCAGGCGGAAATTGGAAGACGGATGGGCGTTTCTCAACCCACTCTTCACCGGCTTCTGGGCTCTGCCCGGAAAAAAATTGCCCAGGCGCTGGTGAACGGGTTTGCAATCAGAATTGAAGGCGGGAATTATACAATAAAAAGGAGATATTTGAGGTGATTTGAATGCCATGGGGAGATGGAACCGGTCCTTGGTGGGCTGGCGGAGATTGGATTTGTGGAAGAGGTCCTGGATGGGGAAGAAGAGGTTTTGGCCGTGGCTGGGGCAGAGGCTTTGGCCGAGGTCCTGGCTGGGGCAGAAGAGGCTATGGCTGGGGTCGTGGTTATGGTCTTGGATGGGGCTTTGGAACCGATCAGCCAGTTGCTTATCAGAGCGCAACAAATGCAGCACCTCCTCAGCCTACAAGGGAGGAGGAAATTCAGGATCTTAAGGTATATGCCGACGATCTAAAAGCAGAGCTGGATGAGGTAAGAAAACGGCTCAAATCTCTTGAAAGCGGAAAGTGAGCTTATGAAAATAGCAATCTCCACTTCAAAAGGTGGTCTAGATGACACCATAGCTCCTGTTTTCGGAAGATGCCCTACCTTTACCCTAGTTTCAGTGGATGAAAAATCCAAGAGCATAGCAGATTCGGAAATCCTTCCCAATCCTGCAGCACGTGCTGGCGGGGGTGCAGGGCCGTTGGCTGCCCAAACCATTCTGGATACTGACTCAACCTCTGTCATAACTGGGAACTGCGGCCCGAATGCAATGGCAGTTCTAATGCAGGCAAACATAAGCATATATTCTGCATCAGGAACTGTGAAAAAGGCAGTTGAGGATTTTCTTGCAGGAAAGCTATCACCCATAGATGCTCCAAGCACCCCTCCTCATTTCGGCATGGGCAGGCGCTTCAGGGGTGGTTTTGGAGGCGGAAGACGTTTTAGAGGAGGAGGGCCTTGATAATTGCAATTTCCTCTGATGGAGGTGGCTTGGATGGCCAAGTTGCAATGCATTTCGGAATGTGCTCTGAGTTCGTTATAGTCGAAACCAAGGAAAAGCAAATCATTTCTAGCAGAGTTCTCCCAAACATTCATTCAGGAAAGCGCATTCCCGGCGCCCTACCTGAATTCATAAAAACACAAGGCGCAGACGTGCTTATTACTGGCGGGGTGGGGCCCAAAGCAACGGAGCTCTTCAACTCCTTTGGAATTCAAGTAGTACTGGTTCAAAACCAGAAGGTAAGGGCTGTGGTTTCAGATTTTCTTAACGGAAGGCTGAAGGCTGATGAAAATGCCTGCGTGCATTAGAAAGAAGGGAATAGGTTGATAGTCGGAATTACTGGTGGAAAAGGAGGTACGGGAAAGACTGCCATAGCTGTAAATTTGGCAGTTGCTCTAGCAGATATGGGGAAAAAGGTTAGGCTTATTGACTGCGATGTGGACTGTCCCGGCTCCCATTTAATACTCGGAGCAGAACTCGGAAAAAAACAGGAAGTACTCTCATTCATTCCGAAATTCAATCCTGAAAAATGCATGAAGTGCGGTCTATGCGTAAGCAGATGCGAAACAAACTCCCTCTACCAGATAAAGGGAAAGCCTCCTTCTTTGGTAGAACAGACCTGCACTGGGTGTAAAACCTGCATGCTTTCCTGCCCTCATGGAGCCATAGAGCCGGGCAGCAAGGTTGTAGGCTGGACCTATGAGGGAAGAAAACACGGAGTTGAGATATTCTCAGGAAGCTTGAAGCCTTCTGAACCATACTCTGAAAAAATCGTAGATGCGGTAAAGGCAAGGGGTCTTCACCATGCGCCGGAAACGGTAATCATAGACACTGCTGCAGGCACCCACTGCAATGTGGTGGCTGCACTGGAAGGATGCGACAAGGCGTTTGCAATTACTGAACCCACGCTTTTCGGAGCCCATGATTTAAAGACGATTCTATCCGTATTGAAAAAGCTCGACATTAAATATGAGCTGATTTTGAACAGATCCGACATTTCAAAGAAAAATATGCCAAAAGCAGATCTCAACATACCTTATTCTGAAGAGATGGTTGAATGTTATGTGGAGGGAACTCCGATTGTGAAAAAGTATCCCTCTCATCCGATTTCAAAAGAGCTGCGCAAATTGGCAGAGAGGTTGTAAAATGAAACTGGTGGTTTTAAGTGGCAAGGGCGGAACTGGAAAGACTTCCCTAACTTCCTCCCTTGCTCTCAGTCTAAGCAAAAAGAAGAAGCTTATACTGGTGGATGCAGATGCGGACTGCCCCAACCAGAGCATAATATTCCCTGGCAAAAAAATAATTGATAAGGAACTTTCGGTCATGAAAACAGCAGTTATAGATTATTCCAAATGCAATGGTTGTATGAAATGCGTTGAAAATTGCGTATTTCATGCAATTGAAGTGAAAAACGGAAAGCCCGTAATCAAGGATATGGGGTGCGAAGGCTGCGGCGCATGTGCAGTGGTGTGCCCCAATAATGCAATAAAACTGGTGCCCACCGTAGGCGGAAGGCTGATAGCAAGGCAAACAGCGCACTTTCCTTTAGTTTATGGTGAGCTTTTGCTTGGCAAAAGCGGAACAGGAAAGATAGTTTACGAAGCAAGAAAGCTTGGGGAAAAGGTGGGAAAGAAAGAGGGAGCAGAACTTACGCTTATAGATGCCGCGGCTGGAATTGGCTGTCCTGTAATAGCTTCGGTTAGGGAAAGCGATTATGTAGTGGGAATCACAGAACCTACACCCGCTGGGCTAAGTGATTTGAAACGAGTTTTTAAGGTCGTGGAGCATTTTAGAATTCCTCATGGTATTGTAATTAACAAATATGATT
>QMVF01000033.1 GCA_003660965.1 Microcaldota archaeon | reverse complement strand
CCTCTTCACGTTCAATCAAAATCAGAAAGCCTTCCCTGCTTTGAAACCGTCTTTCTTATATTTTCCTGCTCATCTAAAACCAGCTCACCGAACACGCCATCATAGCCAGGCTTCATCCTCACCTTACCCTCGCGCATCTTCTGAATGGCATTTGCAACTGGCTCTATGGTCGCGTTCTTTATTCGCTCCATCGGAACATCCAATAGTACTGCAAACTCATTCCCTAATTTTGGCACCAGCTTCGAATAAATATCCCGCACCTTAACGCTATTCACAGCTCGCTTGGTAGCGGCCGCTATGAGCTCGAGCAAGGGCACTATGCTCTTGTAAGGTATGGCGCCAGGTGGCTTCGCGCCCTCGGGCCTGTCAGCCAGTCCCTCAACCCTGTGCATCACACCTATGGTCAGCCTCTTCCCGCATTCCGGGCAGATATTGTTGTGACTTATGCTTTCCTTTGGTGAAAAACATACATTGCAGGCGCGATGGCCGTCATAGTGGTACTTGCCCTCCTCGGGGAAGAACTCAATGGTGTAAAGGAACCTCTTCTGGTCTTTCTCGCGTATGGCATTCATCATGTTTTTGTAATTTATTTTTTGTAAATCGAATACATTTGCCTCCCTTCCCATTTTTTGAGGCGAGTGCGCATCTGAATTTGAAACCAGCGCATACTTGTCAAGCGCGCTTAGCCTCCAGTTCATAGCCGGATCGCTGCTCAGGCCTGTTTCAAGTGCAAATATGTGCCTTGCCTGATCGCCAAAGCATTCCTCAACTGAGTCAAAGCCACTCATTGAACCAAATAAACTGAACCAAGGGGTCCATACATGGGCAGGTATAACTACATTCTCGCGAGAGAAGCCCATGACCAGTTCTACAAGCTCAAGCACAGGCATTCCAAAAGTAGGTCTTCCATCTGCTTTCAAATTGCCCTTCTTGCCCAATACGTCATTTATCTGCTCCGCTATTTCGAGAGAAGGGATGAGTAGCACTGTATGGATCTTCCTTACTTTCCCACCCGCTGAAAAGATGTTGCTCACTTCAGTACCTACAACAAAACGAACATCGCGATAGGTATACAGCCCGCTTCCATCCTCTGATTTCTTTAGTTTGTTTTTCAGCTCCTTGAACCAGAGCGGGTGGGTGAAGTCTGCTGTTGCAAGCACATCAATTCCCTTGAGCTTCGCTCCCTCTGCCATGCCCTGCAAATCCATCCGCGGGCTGGTGGCGCGCGCGTACTTGGAGTGCAGGTGCAGGTCTGCTATAAAGCGCATGCTTGCTGATTGAAACTCAAGGCATTAAATCCTTTATCAGATCACACATGCCACATGCAACGCAGCCCGCCCTATCAGTAGTTCGTACGCCTGCCTTTTTCAGCTCCTGCGCAGCAAACCTTACCACATCCAAGAATTCCCTCCAGTCCACATCAGGTACGAATGGATAATCTGGAATGTCTTCGAAATATCTGCCTGCAAGAGGGGAAGGTATTACACCCCTGCTCACTACCTCTGCAATTCCCTGCTTCAGAGATTCAATAGGTTCGGTACCTACTACAAAGCAGGTTGATACTTTGCCAACTCCAAGGTGCTCGAGTGCGCGTTCAAACGCAGCCAAGTACTGATTCTTAGGACAGTACCTGTCCTTTCCTGGAATAAGCTTCTCGCGTATTTTCTCATTCCAAATCTCGAGGTTCATCATCAGACTTGAAACACCCGCATCTGCAAGCGCATCGATCCAGCTGAGCTCCGCAGGGGGCGTCATTTCAACAGCTATAGGGGTAGTTGGGTAGTTCTTTCGTATTGCTTCTACAACAGGCACCATTACTTCAATACCTCTCCCAGATGCAGTAGTCATTCCGCCGTTCAGAGTTATACCGGCATATGCATCTGTAGGTATGTTGTCAAGTGCAGCAACCAAAAGTTCACCAGACTTAAGCCTCAAGTTAGGATTGCGCTTTGCAAGACTTCGGTTAATTACGCAGAAGCGACACTGCTCCTGAGTTGCAAATAGTGCACAGTCTTCGAATACTGCAGTTGCAAGCTGCCTATTGTGTGCTGTAAAGATTGCAGTTATGGGGAAGCCGTTTACAGTTTGATCATACCAGTCAGGTGCCTGCAGAACTTCTGCGGAGCAAACTGCCTCTCCAGCTTCTCGTATCAAAACCCCAAACTCCCTTTCTCCATCCCTTACCACTTCAAGCGGCGTATCGCGCTTCTCGTAAAAAGGAAAGTTTACGAAGAGGGTTTCGGCAAGGAGCACCTTTCCGCCTGAACTCAGCCCACCACGCTTAACCTTCGAAGGGTTCTGGCGCTCAAAAAGCTCGCGCGCTTCCGCATCAACCCGCGCACCGCGGCAGAGAAGCTTTGCCTTTGTTTCAAGCAAAGGAGCACGCTTCACAAAAACCCATTGGCGATCACCGCATGTGAAGCAAACCACCAACCTTCATGTTCTTCCTCAACCAATTTGCATTCATACTCATGTTTTCACCTCTAGTTTGTTTTTCATTCAACTTCACTTCCATTCTTCGAATACGGCCTTGCCTCTGCTCCCTCCTCCGGCTTTGAGAGCTCCAAAAGAGCCAGCCCCTTGGCTAGCTTCACGATCTTGAAACTCAAACCCTTCGGCCCGCCGTTCGAGATGCCGAGCCTATCGCGCAGAAGCAGCGGCAGCACTAGGCGGGACTTCGAGTCCAGCCTTATGAAGGAATTCACGTCCTTTCATCTCATCACCTATGCTGTTTGCATAGGGGTTATGAACTTCCCACTATTTATGGGTTTGGATTAGCCTTCAAGCCCTCTGAGGCGCTCGTAAAAATCAGCTTCACACAGCTCAAAATCAAGCTTTTTTCTTTTTGACTTCAGACCAGCTACAAGCCTTACTGGGCAGTCGAAGAATTTTGCAAGCTCGCGCACAAGCTCCAAATTTGCCCTTCCATTCTCAGCAGGTTCAGTAAGCCTTACCCTCAGCTTTCCATCATTCCATTCAACGTTGAATTCATCAGAATTGGGCTTCACCACTGCATTAACGATCATGCACGGAATTTAGAAAAGCAAGGCTTTTAATTCACTAGGTTGCGGCTGGAAAAAACCAAGTGATTAGTTGGAGGAATTCAGAAGCTTGATTTTTCTTTTAGCCTTCTTTACCAAAAGCCTGTTCCTCCCCGCCTTCAGCCTATGGCTAAACTGGCCATCAACCACCGCAATTGCAGACCTTTCAGTATGTATTATCACTTCGCTTGTTTTTCCTTCATCAACTGTTTGGGGCTTGAAGCTGCGCCGATATGGCGCTATACCCACGATTTCATATTTACGTGAACTTGGCGTGAGTTCCTTGCCTCCGGCAGAGTATGCATAGGCTGTTGAGCCTGTAGGGGTTGAAAAAATTACTCCATCTCCTTCGAATTTGAAGCGTTTTTTATCAATGCGCAGGTCGAATTCAAGTATGCGGTGATCTGAATTCCTTACAAACACATCATTCATCGCATCCTCAAGCCGCTTTCCATTGAGCCAGCTCATGAGCAGCATGCGCTCTTCAACTCTTGGCCTGCGCAGGGCTTTTGAAAGCACCTTCTTCCAGTCATCTTTTCTAGCTTGGCATACGAAGCTTGACTTGCTCCCTATACCGAAAATTGGCAGGTCGCAGTGCTTCTTCTCGCGCAGGATAGTACCATCTCCACCAATAGTTATGAGCAAGTCTGCATGCCTGCGTGAATGCGTAACTCGAATCTTGTGCTTTTTAAGAAATATGTGAAGCGCGCGCGCCACCTGATAGGCCCATTTCTTGCGCGGGTTTGGTGCAATTGAAACTCGTTCGAATTTGATTTGCTCACCTTACCATAACAACTACGCGCCTGTCGCGCGGCCCGTCAAAGTCGCACAGTATTATTCTCTGCCAGGTGCCCAGCACAAGCCTGCCCTCTGAAACGGGCATGAGTGCGTGCGGACCTACCAGGCCGCTCTTCAAATGTGCTTCGGCATTATCATCTATAACATTATGCTTCCAGCCTGCCTTGGGCACGAGCTTCTCAAAGAATGCCACAAAATCAGATGCAATGTTGGGCTCGAACTCGTTGATTATAAGGCCTGCGGTTGCATGCGGAACATATACCATGCAAATTCCTTCCTTCACTCCCTTGATGCATTCTGAAACCCGGTTGGTTATGTCAACTACTTCGCGCGATTTTGTAGTTCTGATTCTGAATTCCTTGATCATGCTAATCACTTGTCCCTCTTTTTCATAAGCCTTTCGTACTTCCTCCTTAAAATTGAAAATGGGTTCTGGGCCAACACCGCCTTGAACTGCTTTTTGCGCACGGCCTCCAGCACCGCATCTTCCCAAGGCTCGCATTCCAGAAGCGTGTATGCATTTCCCAGTTCATAGACTGAATGTGCATCGCTTCCGCCAGTGCCTACAGGTATTGACTTCCACGCGCGCAGATTATGTATGAAATCACTTCCATTAAACCTCTCAATTGCAGTTGCCTTAACCTTGAAGGCATGAGAGCCCATGCTGTTTCTCTTGCGGATTGAGAATGCATGGTTGACTATGCTTATGCCTCCTGCACGCTCAGCGCGCCTTGCAATTTCAGCTGCAGGTATGCCTTTCATGTAATCGAAGTCAGGGGGCACGCCGAATACTGAAATGTGGCCTTCCTGGGCGCTGCACTCAATGCCGCGCATTATCAGTAGGCCTTCGAGCTTGAAGTCATCCTTGGGCATGGCATCATGGTCGCAAACTGCAATTCCATCTAAACCAATGGCCTTAGCCTTAACTGCAAGGTGCTTCAGGCTGTGAAGCGCATCCTTTGAAAGGTTTGAATGCACGTGAAAATCTAGCCTCATATGTGCAATTCTGCGCCTAAGGCTTTTATTCCTTTGAGTTCTAATTCCGAGCCATGAGAACCAAATTGCTCTACATGGATGATTCGTACATGAAGGAGTTTGACGCACAATCAGTGGAAGTGAAGGAAAATGGTGTGGTTTTAGACCAGACGGCATTCTACTACAGGGGAGGGGGGCAGCCAAGCGATACTGGTAAGCTAGTGGTTGATGGAAAGGAGTATGCGGTGAAGGAAGTTAGGAAGGAGCAGGGAGAGGTAGTTCACGTGCTTGAGCAGAAGCCTGAATTCGGGGCTGGTGTACAGGTGCATGGAATTCTGGACTGGGAGAAAAGGTATAAGCATATGAAGATGCATACAGCTGCACATGTGCTTGCAGGAGGAATGGCAAGTGAGAGGGGTGCATTGATAACAGGTAATCAGATAGGAGAGGAGCAGACCAGATTCGACTTCTCGCTTGAAAACTTTGACAGGGAGCTTATGGAAAGTGCGATTGCAAGGGCTAATGAGAAGCTGGCTGAAAATCTAGAGGTAAAGACCTACATCCTGCCCCGCGAGGAGGCAATGAAAATTCCAGGCGTAGTTAAGCTTGCGAACGTGCTTCCGCCTGCCATAAAGGAGCTGAGAATAGTTGATATAGGGGGCTATGATGTGCAGGCTGATGGCGGAACTCATGTTAAGAACACTGGGGAATGCGGTAGAATAAAGCTGTTAAAAATGGAAAATAAGGGAAAGAACAACAGGCGCATCTACTTTGGCCTTGAGTGAGACTACATAGGACCTGCCGGAGGCGGTGATGGTGGTGGCTCATCAAAGTCAGTGTCCCCTCCACCAGAGCCTCCAGAACCGCCGCCCCAGTTGTCAAGCTCGCGGTCCAAATTATCCCAACTCTGATTGAGCGCGTTCATAGTATAATAGAAGGACTTTGAACGCTGCTCAAACTGGCGCACCTCCTCGTCTGTTGAACTTTTCATTCCAATCAGACTAAGCAAGTTGGTGAATGCATAGTACAGACCAAGTATGCTCAGGACTTTCTTTACGAAGTCCATGATCTTGTCGAACCAATTCTTTTTCTGGGTCGGCTGCTGTGTTTGAGCTCCAGGTACATTTGTAAGCTCAGGCAGCTGTTCTGCATTCTCTGTCATTGCGCTTATACGGGTTGCTCCCCTAGTGAATGCAGCCGCACGCTCCTGGGCAGACATTGAGTTGAATGTCTCTATAGTAGTTCCTTCATCAGCAGCTACGATTACTGACATTATGTTTCGGTCAAGCCTTCTGCGCACTTCCTGCCCTTCCTGGGTGTAAACTATTTCATAGTTGTTTCCAAGTATGTTAACTGACTGCAGCTCAAGCTCGCCCTGTGAGAATTGCCTGAGGAAGTTCAGCACATCCGGAGCCAGTCCAAGTGCAATTGGGTTCTCATACTGGCCCTCGAGCAGGTTGCCATCAGCATCCCTTCTCTGCCTCCTCAATTCAAACATAACTCCATCCCTTCCGCTTATGCGGTAGGCGTGCAGAGAAAGCCCAGTACCCTGCGCCTCGGTAACCATGGGTTGTGCCTCCTCGAGAATTTGTTGCGGGGTTTCAATGACTTCTGCTTCAGACGCTGGCGGCGCGGTAGTGACCTCTTCAGGCGCTGTGCGCACGGGCGTGGTTTCATCAAGAGCCATCGGAGCAGCATTCTTGCGCTCTATAAGAGCAGTATACATACCTGCAACTTCCAAAGGATCATCGCCGCTCGGTGTGCCTCCTTCGCCAAGCCTTGCACCCAGCTCATTCCAAACCCCTTCCAAATCGCGCATCAGCTGGCCCTTAACATCGCGGCTTATGTTTGCATCCATGATTTCCTTCTTCGTATTGATGTGTTGTATAACTAGCTGTGCGAGTGGTTCGAATTCAGTAGCATTGTTTGCATGATTTTTGGCTAAATCAAGCATTGGAATATAAGTACCATGAAGATTAGGGTCGTCTTGTGCAACTCCGAGCCCGCCTTGTTCCACGGGCTTGGTGAGCATTGCAACTACCTCATTATATCTCCTATCAAGAGCACTTGGTGTCTGTACTTGAGCAGCTCTGGGCATCAAAACCACCTCATGGTTATTTTCGCCTATTAATATATGCTATAATAGAGGAATCGGGAACATATAAAAGTTTGCATCAGCTACATCGGGCCTTCAGGCGTGCCGCGGCCTCCGGAGCTACTCGCGGTTCTTTGAACCAATTCAGAATATGCAAGTTCACCGTCTGTAAGCTGGAAGTACCAGCCATTTGCAGGGTTGAGAAGCTCATCAGCTATTTGAGCTGCCGAGTGCTTGTTCTGCACATAGAAGCGCGCACCGCGACCAGACTCATAGCTTGAAATTGCAACCATTACTTCAAGCGCAGGGTCTACCGTGAACTGGCTCGCATCCTGCGCGGCTGCGGCTTCTATAAGCCTCAAAATATCCTGCGCACCTGTCTGCTCAGCACCAGTTGCAGCCTCTGCTTTTTGCACGAATTCAACGTATGCACCAAAATAAGTCAAGCGCTCCTGCTCAGTTGCACCTGCAGCTATCAGGCGCTGGTTGTAATTCGCGCCTTCAAAGAATTCAGATACGTCTGAGGCTTCAAGCCCAAAGCTTTGTATGGTGGTGGATGCGCCTGGAAGGAGCTCATCATAAGTTGCAAGCCGGTCAGGCAT
>QMVF01000032.1 GCA_003660965.1 Microcaldota archaeon | reverse complement strand
TTGCTAAGCAGGGCTACAAGCTCAAGGAGGGCAAGGCGGTTGGAGGAGAAGAGGGAAAGCTTTACGTCTACTTAAGCGGAGGCGAGGAGTTCTTCAAGCACGCGGAGGAAAAGCTGAAGGGAGCAGAGCTTGAGGAGTTCAAGAGGTGCGAGAGCGAGCTAGAAGGCAAGATAATAAAGCAGATTCACGAGGAAGACTCGAGCGCTGAGCAGGGAATGGGTGCCATTTTTGGCTAACCCCTTCTATTTGCCTTTTTAAATTTTCAAAGCCATAATTCTGCCTAGTTGAATGGGTGGTTTGATGGCTTCGAAAGTGCTTAAGGTAATGAAGATCAAGGGCTACAGAATCGTTGATTCAAGGAACAATCCTACAGTTGCCTGCAGAATGAAGCTTTCAGACGGCAAGTCCGTATTCTTTAAAGTTCCCTCAGGCGCCTCAACCGGCTGGAAGGAGGCCGTTGAAAGGCGCGATAAGCGCGCCAAGCGCTGGAGGGGCAAGGACGTAATGGGTGCAGTGAGAGCAATAAATGAAGTAATTGCCCCTATGTTCGAGGGCAAGCTGCTCACCAGCGGTTCACAGAAAACTTTGGATCAAATGCTCATCAAGAAGGATGGAACAGATAATCTGCGCAAGCTGGGTGCAAATGCAATTCTTCCAGTTTCAGGCGCATTCGCGCGTGCAAAGGCGCATGCAGAAGGCCTTCAGCTCTGGGAGTATTTTGCAGGCTCTGCTGAAACCATCTACTTACCTGTGCCCCAGCTCAACGTACTCAATGCAGGCAAGCATGCAGACTCTGGCTTTGAAATTCAGGAAACCATGATTCTGCCAGTGGGTGCAAAGAGCTTTGCAGAAGCAATGGAGATGGGCACTGGCGTCTGGTATGCTCTCAAGTCTATTTTGAAGAAAGCAGGCCATTCTACAGGCAGGGGTGATGAGGGAGGCTTTGTAAACCCCTTCAAATCTGCTGACGCAACTCTGGATGCGGTTATTGCAGCAATTGATAAGGCAGGCTACAAGGCAGGCAAGCACATCCTGATCGGATTTGATGGTGCATTCTCTGAAATTTATGGAAAGGATCTTCAGGAAAGCGAGCCAGACCCAAGGGACAAGACATATCATCTGGGCGGTCAGAGGCTCACATCTGAGCAGGTGGCTGATTTCTGGGCTGATCTTGTTGATCGCTATCCTATGATTGCCTCGATTGAAGATGGAATGGGTGATAGGGACAAGAAGGGCTGGCAGCTGCTCACTGAGATGCTTGGCCATAAGGTACAATTGGTTCTCGATGACTATATATGCACCAATCCCGATCTGCTGCTTAAGGCAATTGAAGATGGAATTGGAAATTCGAGCCTCATAAAGCTCAACCAGATCGGTACGGTTTCCGGTACGCGCAAGACGATGGAAATTACGGATGAGGCAGACAGGACTAATGTAATTTCACACCGCTCGGGTGAGACTGAGGATGATTTCATTGGCCACTTTGTGCTCGAGCAGACCACAGGTACGAAGCAGATAAAGAGCGGCTCATCAGGCTCTGACCGCAATGCGAAATATAATGTGCCTTTAATGGCAGAGGATGATCTGGGCAAGCGTGCCAAATATCCTGGCTTCAGCGTTTTCCAGCCTACAGTTGAGGATGCTTTGAAGAAGAGACTCTAGATCTACTCGTCTTCAATTCTTGGCGCTAAATAATATGTAAGGCCAGCCTTTCCAATTTTGTAATCTAGCTTAACCGGCTTGTTGCTGCGCAGATGGATGCTCATGAGCTCATCATCAGGGCAGGCCTTTGCAATGTCATCTAAGTATTGAAGCGGGAATGTGGCACGAGCCTCCTTTTTTGCATCAACCTCGAACTCCTTCTTCTCCCCCTTTTCACTAACCGCACTCATCTCAGCACTGTCGCCCTTTGCACTCACCATAAACTCCTTACCTTTAGCCTCCATTGTAAGGTGCGAGCTCACCAGTGCAACATCACGCAGCATTTCCTTGAACTCGCCACCACGAATTTTTACAAGCGCGTCATGCTCAACCTTGGGCTCTTTCTGCCCGCCTCCTGCATCCTCGAGAAGCGGAAGGGAGAAATGCCTCTTGGAGCCCTTGCCTCTGAATTCAAGCTCCAGCTTGTTCTCTTTCCGCTTTATAATCAGCTTATCCTTAGACCTTCCCCTCCCTAAAATTTTGCTCAAATCAGCAAAATTAACTCCAACCTTCTCGCTTCCGCTTACCTTATAGCCCGCAAATGCACTCTTGGGAGCAGAGAACACAACCATTGCTATTTGCGATGCATCCATGGCGCGCACGCCCATGGCATCGCTACCTAGCTCAAGCGTTCCTTCCTCTATCAAATTAACTATTGCATCCACGCAGCTGCGTAGAAACTTTACATCATCAACAGTTATTTCCATAGACGCCATAATCCCACTCCACACAAGATTACTTCTTTCACCTATCCATTTTTATTGCTTGCGTACCCGTAAAACGCTCTCCGCAACCTGCAGGCTCTGAGAACAGACCAGAGAGGAAGAGCTTGAAGTAGCCCAAATACGGAACTGCAAATATTGCCTTTCCTTTAACTCTTTCCATATCAACCGGCGAGTTTCCTATTTGAACATCGAACAGGTTGTTATTGTCTCCCTTTGCAAGCACATACTTTTCACCCTCCACATCAATAACCACCTGTGCCCTATGCACTATGTCCCCAGAAGATGCGAAAGGATCGCCTGGTTCAGGAGTGTAAACTATAACATCCCTGAGCTCGCTGTTTTTGAATGTCTTGTTCTTCACCATTACGCCAGTTGTGCACGGAACCCTCCATATTTTGCCTGAACTGTTTGTGCGCTCGCAGATTGCACATTCATAGCTGAAAAGCTCATCATGCTCCACTATGGTCAAACCATCTACCAGGCACGCCTGATCGTAGCTCGGGCTTCTGCACACTGCGCACTGCCTGGTGAGAAGCCCTCCTGCCTTAATGATGCGCCATTCCTCTTTTGTCAAATATGCCTCTGGTGAATTGAGCCCCGTTCCTTGAAGCACCATCATATGGCCCCTGTCAAGCGCGGGCTGCATGCTGCAGGAAACCACTGCATCCAACGGCGTATCTGTATTCAGAAGGAATCCTGCCCCGTACCATATTATAAGCGCAAGTATTACTGCAATCGCAGTTTCCTGCACCTCGTGCATAAGCCCTCCAGTCTTAATTCCAACCCATATTTCAAGCCCAACTATTATGATTATGAGCAAGGCAGCCATTGCTCCGAGAAGCGGCGCTTTGAAAACCAAGTACAGAAGAACCACTGCTATAAGAAGAAGCCATAGTATTTTGCTATCCTTCACTGCCTTCAGGTATTTGAAGTTCTCTTCCTGCTGCCTCCTCTTTAGCCTCTCCTCCTCTTCAGGGTCTTGAACTTTTTTAGACGTCATATGCGGCCTTATAGCCCCTTTCTTTGAGCCTCTGCCCGGCTTTGCCTTTTTATCAGATTCTTCCACGCGATTCACCCTTCGCAATTCCGCTTGCTATCATATTTGCAAGCCTAAGCGGCTCAAGTCCATAAACATCTATAATTTCCCCTGCATCCTTTGCACTAATCCCAGCTATCTGCATATATGCTTTTTTATGTTTCTTGCCCTCGCCCGCATGTCGCACCCGCTCTACCCTTTCCCTCCAGTCTTTGAAATGCTTTTTGAGCGCAGTCTCTGCAGCACCCTTATTTGGCTTTTTGCGAGTAAGCGCTATAACGGGTATTCCAAGCTCCTCATTCAGCTCTCCTATATCCACCACGTTAAAGCCCCCCACCATTATTCCATTTAGAATTATGCATCTTATCTGTGGTGCAAACCTGGAGCGCGAAATCATCTCACTAATTTTCCGCGTGCCATCTGTTCCATCCACTTCTACCCGAGTGCTCAAAATCCCTTCAACAACATCACGCCTGCTCACCACTCCCACCAGCAGGCATTTGGCTTGGCCCCTAGAAAAAGGAGAGTCATCTATTGCCACTATTCTATAGTTCTTCAAAGCTAGACATGCCTCTTCATAGAAGATGCGAAGGTTCTCGCATCCTTTTGAAGCTCTTTAATTGCATCCGCAAGTACGGCTCTCGCATCCTTCCCCTTGGTTTTAAGCACAAGCTTCGGGTCTGCTGCCGTAGGGTGCTCACGCGTAACTGCCACAAATTCCACACCCTTCGCAGCCGAAAGCTTCTCCCTCAATGCATTTGGGAATGAGTGGTCCTCCCCGTGCATTATTGCTTCCAGATGGTTCTTCTCATCCTTCAAAAACTCAAGCTTCATACAAATCCCTCCACACCATATTCTGCAATTTTTCTGCCTTCGGACTCCTCGCAGTTTGAGCAGTAAAACCCCCCTCTCTTCCTTTCCATTCTCGCTCTGCACTTGGTGCAGTAGGCAACCAGCACCCCCAGCTCCCTCTCCTTTACTGTAAGCTCCACATCCCCTCTCTGAATTTTCACAACCTTTGCCCTCACCAAATCCCCTATTTTTACCTCATCATGAATGTTTTTTACATACGCATCCTTCACATTTGAGGCGTGAAGAACCGCATAGCCTGGCAGCCAGACCTGTCTTCCCCTCTCATCCCTCCTCCACTGCAGCTCAATCAATGCAACCGGCTCGAAAATTTCCGCCACTCTTCCAACCACTACTTCGCCTGGCTTTAGCATAAATGGTACATTGGTCTTGGAATTCACCCGTACTACTTTCTCCCTTATGTTTTTCTCGCCCACCGCGCTTGCATAAATGTCACTGCCCTCCAGCACCGTATTTGCACCTGGTATGTACTCCTCCTCAGTTCCCAACGGTGTGCCCGGAACTACGCTCATTCTAACACCTTAAAGTTAGGCTTAGATGTGCGAAGCGCAATTTTAAAAGGGTTAGCTATTCTTGGCCTGCTCTAGCAGCATCCTGTAGCTCCAGCGCATTCGGAGGCGGGTTCTTCCCTATTATGCCGTCGCCAGTGGTATTCTGTGGCATAAGCAGAAGTTCTCCAACCTCTATATTTTCTTCGATTGACGTCACTCCAAAAAGCCGCAGCAAGGGGTTTCTGCTAGGCTGCTTATACTGATAGCGTATAGTGATTCTCCAAGCTTCAATATCTGATGCAAGGCTGCTGGCATCCGTGGGAAATGCCGGCGGCACATTGGTAAGTGTGACCTCTCTTTCCGAACCCGGGCGCGATGCAAAGTTGATTTGATTATGATAAACTCTGTCACCGCGCGCTCCAGTAGCAAATACATCGATTCCAACTATCTGCATGCTGTTATTTGACTGGTTGTGCAGGGTGAATGTAAAGCTTCTCTCGCCATTCTCGCCAGCCTTCATAACCTCTACCTTATCCACATTTGCAAACGAGGGGGATTCTGTCAGTGGATTCCCATGCTCAAAGTAAACTGCAGGCGGGGTGTCGAAAAGGTGTGGAAAAACCGGTCTTTCTCCTTGCAGTCTGGCCTCCTCAAATGATACCATTGCAGAAAGGTAAGTGAGCACTCTTGTTCTCTGCATCGCCCTGCCCTCGATGTCTGATTCCGGAGTAGCAAGATACCGTACCATGGTACCAACAATCTGGCCCGTGTGCTCATAATACTTCTCACCAAGTATTCCGAGTTCAAAAGCCCTATCTATGAGCTCCTTGTTTTCAGGAAAGGTTCTTTCCCAAAGCGCTCTGTCTGCTCCCACCTGATTTCTATACTCTGTTTCTCTAGGGCTCAGCACCCTGCATGTTCCTCCCTCACAACTAGAAGTCTGTTGAGGTGAGATCATAGGCTGCCTGAGCGAGAAAGCATCTTTCATTCCATAAAGAGCCAAAGCACCTGCAACTGCAGTTCCAAAAATCACTGCTGCGCCACCTCTGCTTATAGACCATGGCGAGCGGGGCTTTCCCAGTCTTTGCCTAGGCTGCTGATGCGCCGGATTTGGTTTAATCATGTTATTCATGAAAACCACCTCATACGTTCTGTCTTTCTGCGATTTATATGATTTCGCGTACTTTTTTTATGCATCCTATCCTCCCCTTCATACAAGATTTAAAGCTCCCTCACCCCTGACAATCCTTTCAGTATTTAAACCCATAATCCCACTAAACTAGCATGATAAAGCGCAAGGTGCTCGTACTATGCATAGACCGGGATAATGATCTGAGCGAGAAGATAGGCATAGCCGGCCCAGTTATAGGAAGAAAGGCAAATCTGGAGGCTGCAACCAAGATGGCACTTGCCGATCCAGAGGAGCCTGACTCCAACACCATATTCGAGGCAGTTAGAACTTATGATGAGCTTTCAAAGGATGAGGAGCCTGAAGTAGTGACCTTAACAGGGGATAAGAAGCTTGGTTATAGGGCTGACAAGGAGATAAGCAGGCAGCTTGAGCGAGTTCTGAGCGAATTCAAGGCAAACAGCTGCATATTCATAAGTGATGGGGCAAGCGATGAGGAGATGCTCCCTTTAATCCAATCCCGCGTGAAGATAGATTCAAAGAAAACAGTGGTTATGAAGCAGGCGCAGGAGCTTGAGAAGACCTACTTCGTTCTTCTAGAAAAGCTAAAGGAGCCCTACTATGCTCAGCTGGTATTTGGAATACCTGCCCTGCTTCTGCTTGCCTTGGTTATTGGTGACTATTTTGGAATGGGCTGGAGGCTGCTGGCTGCACTGCTAGGCATCTACCTTCTCATAAAGGGCTTTGGAATAGAGTACAGACTTGCTGATCTGCTGGACCTGCGCATTTCAGTGGAAAAAATTTCCCTAATGGCCTACCTAGCAGCCCTTCCTTTCTTCCTAATTTCAATCTGGCTCGGAGTTCAGCAGTATACGAGCGCAAGCCAGGCAGGCAACGATGTTGTAAAAACCTCTGCCCTTGTGATACGCAGCGTACTCATACTGCTTCCTTGGGCAGCAGTCCTCGTGTTCTTGGGAAGAATTGTGGACCTGCTGCAGGAGGGTAAGAAGTATGAAATAGTGAAGCAGGGAATGAATCTAATAATGGTACTTCTTCTCTGGCTTCTGTTCTCAGTTGCCAGCGACTGGGTGCTTGCAGATGCATACTTCTCAGAGTTCGTTATAACTATAGGTGCAAGTATTTTGATTGCATTCGCATCATTTGAAATAATGAAGCAGATCAGAATAAGCATAGTGCGTTCAATGAAGCTCGAGAATAAGGAGGTGCTTAATGAAATCGGAGCCTACATAGGCAAAATTATAGGGGTAGATAGGCGCAGAAGCCTTCTGGTTGTTCAAACAGCATTAGGCCAGAGGCTTACAATGAAGCTTGATGATATAGTTCAGATTGGAGATAAGATAATAATGCGCTATTAGATGGTGATTTGAAATTGAACCGCCTCACAACACCGCTTCTGCTCTCCTTATTTCTAAGCGCCTGCATTCAAACCCCTCCAACTCCCCCGCCGATCCAGCCGCCTGCGCCTTCTACAGAATTTGAACTCCATGCCATTTCCTCGATGGTTAAACTCCACAACTCAGAAGCACCTTATGCAGACCTATCTGGAATTGAGCTCAGTAGCTGGGCAAATGTAAGCGCAGCCAAGAATGAGCGTGAAGCCTTTCAATTGATAATAAGCGCAAATCAAACTGAACTTCAAAATGTGCAGGTGGCTGCATCTGATTTAAGCGGGCCAGCTGGAAACCTCATTTCAAGTTCAAACATCGAGCTGTTCTACGTGCATTTCATCGAACTAACAGAAGCCTCTGATGAGCTGGGCGGAACAGGCTATTATGCAGATGCATTGCCCCCACTCAATAATGAATTTGAAGTTGAAAAGGGTGCAAATGCAGCAATCTGGGTTAAGCTTTCAGTTCCTGAGAATGTAGTAGCGGGTGAGTATGAAGG
>QMVF01000031.1 GCA_003660965.1 Microcaldota archaeon | reverse complement strand
GCATTACTAAGGGGCTGGTTGGAACTGTTCTTAGCAGGTTTGAGAAAGCAGGCCTGCGCATTATAGCACTTAGGGTGGGAAGGCTCACGCCGGCCATGTGCGATGTTCATTATGCCCATCTTAAAGACAAGCCGTTCTTTGGAAGGATTGTTGAGTTCATGACCAGCACGCCTGTAATCTTCGGAGTGCTTGAAGGAGAGGGTGCGGTTGAGAGGGTGAGAGAGCTTTGCGGGCCTACTGATTCTAAGAAGGCTGAGAAGGGAACTATTAGAGGGGATTATGGCACTGATATTCAGGCAAATATAGTGCATGCAAGCGACTCAGTTGAGACTGCTGAGAAGGAAGTGAGGAGATTTTTCAAGCCCGAAGAGCTTGTTGAGTATTGAGGCTGCGGAATCTGCTTAACTATAAAAGCATTGCTAGATGAATTTAGGCAAGGGAGAGGCGAGTCTTATGAAAATACGTCAGCCCATAGTAGTGGTTTTAGGGCATGTTGATCATGGCAAGACCAGCGTGCTTGATAGAATTAGGAAGACTACTGTTAGCAAGCGCGAGGCTGGTGGAATTACTCAGCATATTGGTGCTAGTGAGGTGCCTGCTGAAGTTATAAAGAGGATTTGCGGGGATGCGCTGAAGAAGATGAAGGTTGAGCTCAAGATTCCTGGTTTGCTTTTCATAGATACTCCTGGGCATGAGGCATTTACTAACTTGAGGCAGAGGGGAGGGAGCATGGCTGATATGGCTGTGCTCATAGTAGATGTTGCACAAGGCTTTCAGCCTCAAACTCTTGAAGCAATTGGAATTTTGAAAGAATATAAAACTCCGTTTATAGTTGCACTTAACAAAATTGACCTGGTTGATGGGTGGCATAACAGTAAGGAGGTGTGCTTTCCAAAAGCCCTTGTAAAGCAGAGGGAGGATGTGAAGGAAAGGCTGGATGAGAAGCTCTATCAGGTTGTCGGAAAGCTGCACGAGCTGGGCTTTGAGGCTGAGAGGTTTGATCGGGTTAGCGATCATAGCAAGCAGCTCGCCATAGTGCCCCTGAGTGCCAAAACTGGCGAGGGAATTATGGAATTGCTGATGCTTTTAGCAGGCCTTTCACAAAAGTATTTGGAAAACAGGTTGAAAACAGAGGTTAAGGGAAAGGGAAAGGCCAATATTTTGGAAGTTAAGGAGGAAAGGGGGCTGGGAACTACGATTGATGTTATTCTGTACGATGGCACGATAAGGAAGAATGATCTGATAGTATTTGCAACTGAAAAGGGCGGGAGCCATACTAAAATCAGAGCTTTGCTTAAGCCCAAGCCGCTTGATGAAATGCGCGATCCAAGGCAGAAGTTCGATAGTGTGGAGGAAGCGCATGCTGCATGCGGTGTGAAAATTTATGCGCCTGGCCTGGATGGCGCGCTTGCAGGTACTGCCATTCGAATAGTGGATGAAAGCGAGGTTGAGGGGCTGAAAAGGGAGATGGCTAAGGAGGTAAAGTCGATTTTGGTAAGCAGGGATTATGCTGGTGTTATAGTGAAGGCAGATACCGTGGGTTCAGTTGAGGCTTTGAGAAGGATGCTTGAGAAGGAGAATATAGCGGTTAAGAAGGCAGGAATTGGGCATGTGAATAAAAGGGATGTTAATGAGGCTGCGGCCGTTAAGAACGAGGATGCGTTTTTAGGAGTGATTCTTGCATTCAATGTGCGCTCACTTCAAGATGCGTTGGAGGAGGCTGAGGTGAAGAAGATTCCTATTATGAACAGCTCTGTAATTTACACGCTCATAGAGGAGTATAAGAGCTGGAGGGCTGAGGAGGAGAGGAAGGAAAGGGAGGAGGCTTATAAGAAATTGGTTGCACCGGCCAAAATCAAGGTGCTTGATGATCATTGCTTCAGAGCCAGCAAGCCGTGCATAGTTGGAGTTGAGGTGCTTGGGGGCAGGTTGAAACCCCATGTGCGCCTGCTTGGTGAAAGCGGGGAGAGCATAGGCGAGGTTAAGGAAATTCAGGATGAGGGGAAGAGCTTGGAAGAAGCTGGGGAGGGAATGAAGGTTGCGGTTTCAATTTCAGAGGCTGTGTTTGAAAAGGATTTGGGCTTTGGTGATAAATTGCTTACTGATGTTCCAAAGGAGCATGTTTTCGAATGGAGGGAGAAGTATGCAAGCATGCTTAGCGAGATTGACAAGGAGCTGCTTGATGAGATTATGAGAAGAAAGCGCGAGAGATAGGCTGAATAAGTATTAAATAATATCGTCGGTAAAGAAGCGTCTACGAATCGATGAGAATCAGGTGATGATATGAAGATGGTTATAGGTGATCCGAAGAGCAAGAGGAGCTATCAGGTTGAGGTACCTGCTGACAAGCAGGGCTCGCTGATGGGCCTTAAGATAGGAGATACAGTGGAGGGAGGAGTAGTAGGAGCTGCTGGTTATAAACTTCAGATTACTGGAGGAAGCGATGGGGATGGAACTCCTATGAGGAGTGATATTAAGGGTGCGCACAGGGTTAATGCGCTGCTTTCTAGCGGAGCTGGTTTTGGAACGGGTAAGCCCAAGGGAATGAGGAAGAGGAAATTGGTAAGGGGAAATACTGTTAGTGATGAGATCGAGCAGCTTAATGTAAAGGTGGTGGAGGCTGGCTCAAAGCCCCTTGAGGAGCTTTTCCCCTCCAAGAAGAAAGAGGGAGAGAAAAAGGAGTAAAGTGATTAGTTGCAGGCTGAAGTGAATATTGGAATGCTGGGTCATGTAGACCATGGTAAGACTAGTATAACTAAGTGCCTTACAGGCAAGTGGACTGATACGGATAGTGAGGAGTTAAAGAGAGGCATTTCAATTAGAATAGGCTATGCAGATGCCACTTTTAGAAGATGTCCTAAGTGCAAGGAGGTTGAAGCATACACAGTAGCTGAAAAGTGCGCGAAATGTGGTGAGGCTACTAAAGTTCTGCGGAAGGTTTCTTTTTTGGATGCGCCCGGGCATGAAACCCTTATGACCACAGCAATTGCAGCTTCCAGCATAATGGATGGCGCGGTGCTGGTAATAGCTGCTAATGAAGAGTGTCCTCAGCCACAGAGCCTTGAGCATCTTATGGTGCTTGAAGTTCTCGGAGTGAAGAATATTGTGGTTGTGCAGAACAAGGTTGATTTAGTTTCAAAGGAGAAGGCAGTTGAGAATTACAGCCAGATACAGAAGTTCTTGAAGGGAACGGTTGCAGAGAATGCACCTATTGTGCCATTTGTTGCAAACAAGTGCGCGAATGCTGATGCGCTTATGCGGGCAATTGACAAGGCAATCCCTACTCCGGAGAGGAATTTAGATGCGGGGCCTAAAATGTATGTTGCGCGCTCGTTTGACATAAACAAGCCTGGAACTGAAATAAGCAAGCTGACAGGTGGAGTTATTGGGGGTTCGCTCATAGAGGGAATTTTGAAAGTGGGGGAGGAAGTCGAGCTGAGGCCCGGCCTTATAATAAGCGAGAAGGGAAAGATGGAGAAGGCAAAGCCGCTTAAGATCAAGGTAGAGAGCCTTTTTGCAGGCGGGGAGAGAATTGAGGAGGCAAGGCCTGGAGGGTTGATTGGAATAGGCACCCTGCTCGATCCTGCAGTTACCAAGTCCGATAGAATTGTGGGCAGCTTGCTGGGAAGAAGCGATGAGCTGCCCCCGCTTCTAAGTGAAGTTGTTTTGGAATTCAAATTTTTGAACCGGGTGGGCATGGCGGGCATACCCATAAAGGCAAAGGAGCCGCTGGTTCTCAGCATTGGTACGGCAACTGCGATTGGCTTTGTTAACAAGATTAAGAAGAATGCTCTTCATCTGAGCCTTAAAAGGCCTATATGCATACTCAAAGGAAGCAAGGTTGCTGTGAGCAGGCGCGTTGGGAAGAGGTGGAGGCTTGCTGGTTACGGCACTGTGAAGGAATGAACATGGGTGTCTTAGACTTTCTGGCCGGCGTTATTAAGTGGGTGGTGCGAGTATTCGCATCCATACTCATAGGGCTTGTAATTACAGCAGGTACGATTTATGCGGCTTATTTTGATTTCAAAACCGGTATGATAATATTCTGGATTGGCTGCATGCTTTTGATGGGGCTGGAGGGCCTACGAATTTTGAGAATGCGGAGTGGGGTGAAGGGAAGGAAGCGCGTTTATTTAGGCTCTGCGCTTTCAATTTTACTTAATGTAATTTTTGGCTATGGGGGCGCTTATTTGATTTACACCTATGGGGGCAGAATGATTGAGTCCAATCAATTGCTTTCATTATGGATACCGGAGCGCGCTCCATTGGTTCTTGCCCTTACCGGAGTGATTTATGCTACTCTTCAAATATTCATTGCAGTAGGGCGAGCACTCATGGCGCTTGTTGTTCCTAAAAAAAGTTAGCTTGGCTCTGCCTCGACATTATAGACTGTGAGCCTAACCACATCCAGTTCAAATGCAACTGGTCTTTTTAGCACGTTTTCAAGTGCATTTTGGAAGCGTACTGAATCGCTCGAAGTAAGGGGCTCTGGCGTGAGTATGGTTGCTTCAACGTGCAGCACTCCGTCTATTTCTTCATAATGTATGCTAGTTATGGTAGTATCATCCATTCCTAAAATCTGGCTGTTCAAAGTCTCTTCAACTGTTGTGCGCAATGCCTCTTCATTCAAAGCATTTACCATCAAATATACAAGAGGAACTGAAATCAGTATTAACAATATGAATGAAATTCTGAGTCTGTTCATGGTTTCTGCTTCCTGAATCTTGGAGAAGCGCGGGCCAAAGCCGAGAAGCCAGAAGATAATTGCGCTTGCTACCACGATTGCAATGAGGTTTGCAAGGAATAGCAGGATTGCACCTCCGGCTATATCGAACCTGTGAAGGCCTAGTCCAATTCCAATTGTTGCAAGGGGCGGCAGGACTGCAGTTGCAATTGCAATTCCGGGAAGCGTTGCGCTGAGCCGCTCCTTACTGAATGCATATGCACCCGCTGCACCTGCTGCCAGAGCTACTATGAGGTCGAAGGGAGTTGGGCTTGTGCGTATTAGAATTTCATAGGTGCTCTCAGCTCCTGGCGCAAGGAGGGTGAGCATGGTGGCTACAATTATTGCAAGCAGAATTCCCTTTACTTCAGCCTCCAGAGCACGCGCAAATAGGTAGAAGTCCCCGTAAATTGCACCCAGAGAGAGCGAAAGAACTGGAGATAGAAGGGGTGCTACCAGCATTGCCCCTATTATAACAGCTACATTGTTCAGAAGCAGACCAAAGGTTGCAATTATTGCTGAAAGGCCTACCATGAAGAAGAAGTCAAAGTCTGGGTGCGAGGCTGAGCTCAGTTCGTCATAGACCTTTGATCTCTGCTGCGCATCCAGTTCCTGCACCCCTAAGAAGTTCGGCAGCAAATAATCAACCCTGCTAGAGATGAATTATCCGAGTATTTAAAGCTTCCCCACCAAAGAGCATCATGCGCTTCAGCAAACTTGCCGCGGCGTATGAGAAAATCGAGGCCACTAGTGGAAGAATTGAAATGTCCGAACTGCTTGGCAGAGTTTTCAAGCAGGCTGAACCTGAGGAGGCTAAAAGAGTAGTATACCTTACTCAGGGAAAGGTTGCCCCACCTTATGAGGGAATTGAAGTTGGTATGGGCGAGAAGTTCGTGGAGCAGGCAATTTCAATCGCAACCGGCTATTCGCGCAAGGAGGTTGAGAATGCTTATAGGGCGAGCGGGGATTTGGGAAAGGTTGCTGAAAAGTTTGTGAATGAGAGAAAGCAGAGCGGGCTTGCGAGTGAAGAGCTGAGCGTTGAGAGGGTTTTCAATGTTCTTCGCAAGATTGCAATTACCTCTGGCGCTGGCTCGCAGAGCTCTAAGGTGAAGGCGCTTGCTGAATTGTTGAATAGTGCAAGTCCGGTGGAAGCTAAATTCATAGTGCGCTTTCCGCTTTCCAAATTAAGGCTCGGGGTTGGGGATCCTACTATAATAGATGCGCTTTCCATGGCAAGGAAGGGAGATAAGAGCGCGAGGAAGGAAATTGAACGGGCTTACAATCTGTGCAGTGATCTTGGCTCAGTCGCTGAAAGCTATTTGAGTGATGAAAGGCTGATTAGGGACGTTAGGGTGCGGGTGTTTTCTCCAATCAGACCTGCGCTTGCCGAGCGATTGCCTAGTGCTGAGGAAATTTTGAAGAAATTGGGAAGGTGCGTGGTGGAGGCCAAGTATGATGGGTTCAGAATGCAGGTTCACAAGTCTGGTGAAAGGGTTGAAATCTTTTCCCGCAAGCTCGAGCGCATGACACCCATGTTCCCTGAAATTGTGGAGGGAATTAAGAGGCAGGTGGGTGCGGAAGAGGCCATTTTGGAGGGCGAGGCGCTTGCATTCAATTCTGCTACAGGCCAGTACTTCCCATTTCAAATGACCATTCAAAGGAAGAGAAAGCACGGGGTGAAGGAGATGGCTGAAAAATATCCTTTGCACCTGTTTGTTTTTGATCTGCTTTATGCTGATGGGAAAGATTATACCAAGATTGCATATGCTGAGAGAAAGAAGAAGCTGAAGGAGGTTTTGAAAAGGGGGGAGCGGATTTCGATTGCCGAGGGAAGGGAGGTTTCAAAGCCCTCTCAGCTCGAAGCGTATTTTGAGGAGGCGCTTGAAAAAGGGCTGGAGGGCGTTATAGCAAAAGATCTTAAGGCACCCTATGTGGCAGGTGCGCGCGAGTTTGCCTGGATTAAGTTGAAGCGCTCGTACAGGGGAGAGTTGAGCGATAGTGTTGATTTGGTTATAGTTGGCTATTATTTGGGAAAGGGGGCGAGGGCTGAGTTTGAATTCGGAGGGCTGCTGTGCGCGGTGCTTGATGAGAATGAGGACCGCCTGAAGACTGTGGCGCGCATAGGCTCTGGCTTTTCAGAGGAGGAGATGAGGGAGTTGAAGGGCGCGCTTGATAAGATTAAGTTGAAAGAGAGGCCGAAGAAGCTGGATGCTCTGGTTGAGCCCGATGTTTGGGTTGAGCCCAAATATGTTATTACGGTTGCAGCTGATGAGATTACCCGCTCGCCTATGCATACCTGCGGCAAGTCTGGTGAAGAGCCAGGCTATGCACTCCGCTTCCCGCGTATGGTGCAGTCTATTAGAAGGGATAAGGGCATGGAGGATGCTACAACTGTTTATGAAATTTTGAAAATGTATGACCAGCAGAGGAGAATAAGCTGGAGCAATAGATGATTTTGGAAGGAGCGTCATTTTTCAATAAATGACTTCAAAGTGTTAAGGAGGGAGCTGAAGGCACCCTTATCTTTTTCCGCTTTGGGCTGGGGAGCTACGAGCTCGTGCTTTCCATCCAGTATAGCTTCAAGATGCTGCAGTTCATGCAGCGAATTGATTAGCGCTGTCTTTTCAATGTTCGCAAGCTCTGCCTTCTTAGAGTCTATCCTCTTCTTCCTTTCCCATTCCCTTGTATCTTCTTCCTCAGTTCTTTCAAGTTCGGTAAGCTTGGCTGCAAGCTTTCTGGCCTCTTCAGAATTTTCGGCTAGATGGGCAACTGCGGGAGACGATGCAGAATTAAAAGCAAGGAAAGAAGTGGAATGAAGGGAAGCTATCTGCGTCAGGAAGAGCCTTCTGCTTATTATTTCCCGTTTAAATCCGCTTGAATCAACATTTAGGTGGCTGAGCTTCTCTGGGCTCAGCGCAGTCATATCAAGAAGTTGAGAAGCTGACTTGGCTTCAAGCTCCGACCTGCGCAGAAAGTCGGAAAGCGCCTCCGCATCCTCCCTGGATATGGGAGGAAAACTGAATACACCCAATTCCTCATTCCGCATTTTTTTGAGAAGCTCGGCTAAGGGCATAAATTCAAGAGAGCGTGCATAATCAAGGCGAATTTTAAGCAACTTCTCCATTAGCTCCAATCTATGCTCATGCCTGCGCGTCTTTTCCAAATCAGGGGCGGGTTCATTTTCAAGCCGCTCCAGAGCAGACAATTGCGCCAAGGTATTCCGCTTTTCCCTCTCGACTATTTCCTTGCTTCTATATAGCTCCTCCAT
>QMVF01000030.1 GCA_003660965.1 Microcaldota archaeon | reverse complement strand
CTGTCGAGCAGAATGCTTGCAGAGCCGTAGAAGTTCTCGCCTATTGGGGTGCCAAGGCGCGCACCATAGGTTGCGCCTGGGCCTGCTCCTGCAAGCAGCGAGAAGTTTTCGCTCAAATTAGCCTGAAGCTGGGCGTAAATGTTGCGCTTTACAGTATCAGACACGTTATCCAAAGTAATGCGCTGATTGCCCTCATCAAGCAGATAGGTTGTGGTAGTCTGCTCTCCGATGGTTTCTCCAACTGTAATCGTAGCACTCTCTATAACTCCAGTTGCAAACTGGTCAAGGCCTACTGTGAATATAGGTACATAGGCGCGCGTTCTATTTGTAATTTGAACTGTGCCTGCAGCAGGGTTTGGAGTCCATTCAAAGTTCGGGTCTAAGAGGCCCATGGTCTTTTCAAATACATCAGTGCTGTTCGGATCGCCCCTTAAAGTAGTGCCCACATTCTGGCCTCGTTGGAAGCCATCTATGATTGCCTGCCTGAACTCCTCAAACCCTATGTCTTGTGCTCCAGGCGCATTTTTGTATACATCATAGGCTGCCTGGAAATCAAAATTGCCAATAGCTGCCCCTATATCACCTGAATTGAAGATGCCAAGCGCCTGGTTTTCGCCTCCCAACAGAGCATCTACTTGGCTGTTGTGGGTTGAAGTAACCTCTCCTCTCTGCGGGTTTGGAAGCCAGTAGAAGTTGGGGTCCACTAAGTGCATAACCTGCTCGAACAGCAGGGTGCTATCCCGGTTTCCCTTTAGCAGAGTGCCGATGTTAGTGCCATTCTGAAAGCCCTCAATCATTTGGCGTTTGAATTCCTCAAAACTCATCTCCTGGCCTATTGATGAACCAATGTATAGATTGTAGGCTGATTCGTAATCGAAATTCTCTATAGCCTTCTGTATATCCCCGTTTGAAAACATTTCGTATATTTCCATATTTGGATCGAGATTTGGGAAATAGGCATCTAAAAGGAAATTGGAGTATGAGTAAAGAACCTCACCACTTTCCTTAAGGCTTGCGGTGGTGGTTTCCTCAAGTCTGTTTGCTCCAAACAGGTGCATCATGTTCACAAAATTCCTTTCAGTTCCGAGCTGGAACTCCGCGCCTGCCATTGCCTCCCATACCACATTGCCGGTTTCGGATTCGAATGTAACGGCAGTTACGCGGTTGAATGCAAGGTCCGTGTCCATGAATATGCGTGCTATTATGAGCTTGAGCCTTTGCTGGTCTTCAGCTGACATTGCGCTCAGGTCGAATTTGCCATTCTCATACCTTACCCCAAGGTTTGCAGCCTCCAGCTCGCGCTGAATCATCTGGTGCATGCCGGGCTCGTCATTTACAAATGCCTCGAGCCCTTGCTCCTCAACCTGTGCGTCTATTTGAGCTAAGTAAGGTGCAAGCGCTTGGTTGAAATAATATTGATCTGAAGCAGATGCAATCTGGCTGCTTGAGAGGAACTGGCCCTGCTCAGCCTCAAACCTCATGGTTGGATGCTGCACCTCCGTTGCCCGCTCAACCTCCTGCATTTGAGCAATTCCGTAAAGCGCATGGTACTGCCTGTCAATGTTAGTTAAAATTGCCTTTGAAATCGTTAGGTCAGCCTGGCCTGATTGCAGGTTAAGAAGCTGATTGGTTATGCTGCTCCAAGTCTGCTGCACATATGAAATCTGCTCCTCATTCTCCGTAGCCTTTGCTGTAAGGTGCGCAATTCCTGCCGTAGCAATGGTTGAGCCCATTACATTACCAATGAGCTTTCTAAAGCCAGCTGTGCCAACCACCAAGTCCTGATTATCAAGGGTTTGAATATTCGGCACTGGGTTGACTATGAGTTCTGAAGTAAATGTGAGGTCTTGAGGTGAAATGCTTTCTGCATTCAACATGAGCATTCCCAGATCAGTGTACGAAAGCCCGCGGTTGCCCAAGTCGTAAATCTGGCGCCTGTTGAAGATGTTTGCATTCAGTATTTCGCGGGTGGTTTCCCTTGTTTCGCCAAACATGCCCCCCATGCATGAGAGGTACCATTGAGATGCATTGCGTGCAGTTGCATTCCTTGCAGCCTCATCTGTTGTGCTCCACTGGCCCCAGTTCTGGGCTACTGGACCTGCAAGCCGTGCGATGTAGTCATAATACTGCTTGTCGCTTGCAACCACTGTGGTAAGCTGGTTCACTATCTCCTCATTATTTGCCATGTAATTCTGCATTGAAAGGCCCGCCAGCAAATACTCCTGTGAGTTGAATTTCCAGGGCTCTCCCTCAATTTCTGCATTAAGCTTGTTGTTTATAGGCTCTGCATACTGCCCAACCCAGAAGTTCGCAAGCTCAGTTCTTCTCTGCGCTTCACTTAAATTCTCGGCTATTGGTGTGCCAGTGTGCTGCTCGTAAAGCTGAGCCAGGCAGTCCTCCACCATAAAGAAATCCTGCTGCAGCTTCTCCACGTTGTAAAGCTGGTAATCCCTGAGCAGAGTATTCCAGCTCATGGTATTCTCGCGGGGCATAAAGTAGCGGTCATCAAGGGTGAGCTGGCCTGCTCTCTGCTCATTGGTAAGGTCTGAACCATACTTGGTTTTCAAGAAGTTGAAGAATGCCTCGCGTGATTCAGGGGCACTGAAATATTCCTGAATTTGATCAAGCACATTTTGAACCTTAGCACTATCATCCCTTCTCTGGGTTGGAGCAGGCCGAGTTGCTTCACGAGGCATGCCTAATCACCACCTTATACCAGTGCTTAGGAAGTATATAAAGTTGAGTGATGAAAATCAGGTGGTAAGCATGGTGATTGTGAAGGATACAATTCATGGGAATATTAAGGTTGGGGAGCTGGAGCGCAAGCTCATGGATGCGCGCGAGTTCCAGAGGCTGCGCGGGGTGAAGCAGCTTGGAATGACCTACCTAGTATACCCCGGTGCAAATCATACGCGCTTTGAGCATGCACTTGGTACAATGCACATAGTGGACCAGTTCTGCTCTGCACTTAAGTTGAATCAGCGAGAGATAGGGAAGTTGAGGGCAGCTGCTCTCTTGCATGATGTGGGCCATCTTGCATTTTCGCATGAGAGCGAGGCTGTGCTTTCAAAATTGCTTGGGGGAAGCCATGAGGTGCTTGGTGCGCGCAAAATTTTGAAGGGCGAGATTGCAGAAATTTTGAAGAATGAGGGAATGGCACCTGGAGAGATTGTAAGCTTGATGAAAGGCAAGAAAAATGGGAGAATTATAAGCAGTGATGTGGGAGCTGACAGAATTGATTATTTACTGCGGGATGCACATTATACAGGAGTTGCCTATGGAGTAATTGACTCGCAGAGAATCATACACACTGCCGAATTGGGTAAGAAGGGCGAACTGATGCTGGGCTGGGGTGGGCTTGAATCTGCTGAAAGCCTGCTAATTGCACGCTATCTGATGTTTTCAACAGTTTACATGCACCATGCTGTGCGCATAGCTGCATCCATGATGAGAAGGGCTATGGAGCGCGTGTTCAAAGAGGAGGGAATTGGCGTTGAGAATGCACTTGAGCTTGATGATGCGCGCATGACTGAACTGCTTATGAATTCAGGCAGAAGGGGTGCTGAGCTTGCAAGGAGGGTGCAGTCAAGAAAATTGTACAAGCGGGCTGCTGTTTTGTGGTGGACCAGAATGACGCAAGAGGGCCAGAAGCTGTTTACCAGTGCGCGCGGGTGCGAGAAAATGGAAAGGGAACTGGAAGAGGCAGCGGGCCTTGAGCAGGATGACGTAATAATTGATGTTTGCGAGGATTATGGTAAGGGAAGCAAGGTTCGGGTTGTGATGGAGGATGGAAAGGTTGTGCCTCTTGCAGAAATTTCAGCCATAGTTAAATCCATTGGCTTGGCAGAGCAGATGCGCTGGCGCGCGATAGTTGCCTGCGATGCTAAACATGTTGGAAAAGTGAAGAGGGCAAGCAAAGAACTCTTCAAGGGGCTTATGCGCGCAGGCAGTTAGGCACCTGCCATGAGGAGCGATACGAGCTTGATTATGAAAATTAGGCCCACTGATGCAATTACAACCGCGCGCGGGTCCATCTTGGGCCCGCCAGTTTCCGCATCTGCAAACTGCACTATTCCAGTAGAACTCCTTGGAGTGCTGACCTTGTCTCGTGCCATGCATAGTTCTTTAAATTGATATTTTAATAAGCTTACGGAGAGGTTTTGGTCAGCATGAGCAAACTTTTCGGTACTAGCGGAATTCGCGGCTTGTTTGGCTCGGAAGTTACGCTTGAGCTTGCCACTAAGGTGGGGCTTTCCATAGGCCATGCGGGCTCTAAGCGGGTGGTGGTTGCAAGGGATACAAGGCCTTCTGGAATTGCGCTTGAATATGCGCTTGCAGCAGGCGCAATTGCAGCTGGTGCTGAGGTGATTTCAGCAGGAGTTGTACCTACCCCCACTTTAGGGCATGCTACGCGAAAGTTCGACTGCATAGGCGCAATGATTACTGCATCTCACAACCCGCCCGAGTACAATGGCATAAAGATTTTTGAAAAGGGTACAGAAGCGTGCGTGAGGAGGGAGCGGGATGTTGAGAGGCATGTTTTGAGCGGCATGGATAGGTTGAAATGGAATGAGATGGGCTCGCAGGTGAGTTACGATTCTGCCGTGCATGACCATATTGAAAGTGTTTTGAGAAGAATAGACAGAGCCAAGATTGAAAAGAAGAGGCCTAAGGTTCTTGTGGATGCTGGCAATGGGGCTGCCAGCACTATTTCTCCATTTGCACTGCGCATGGCTGGCTGCCAAGTTATAGGAGTGAACTGTGAGCCGAGCGGGAGTTTTGCACGCGGGCTTGAGCCAAATGCCGAGAATTTGAAGGAGTTTTCAAAATTGGTAAGAGCATGCGGAGCGGATATGGGAGTTGCTCATGATGGGGATGGGGACAGGGCAGTGGTTTTGGATGAGAAGGGCCAGATGCTGGGCTTAGATGTTCAGCTTGCTTTAATGTGCGAGCATGAGCTTGAGTGGAAGAATGGTACAATAGTTACAACAGTTGAAGCTTCGCTTGCAGTAAGGCAGGCAATTGAAAGGCATGGGGGAAAGGTTGCTATTGTGCCAGTTGGAAGCAGAAGGGTTTCAGAGCGCATTGCGCGAACTAAAGGTGCTGTTTTTGGAGGGGAGCCATGCGGCGAGTATGTTTATCCCAAGGCAGGCCTGCTTGCGGATGGAATTCTGGCTGGGCTTAAATTTGCAAACCTGTTCTGTGAAAAGGGAAAATTAAGCAGTTTGCGCTCAACTGTAAAGAGCTATCCAATTATGCGGGGTAAGTACAGGTGCAAGAAAAAGGAGGCTACTATGAGGAAAGTGGCTATGGACATGAGCAGGCTGAAGGGCAGGGTGAATACTGCCGATGGCATTAGAATTGATTTTGAGAATTCATGGGTTCTGGTTAGGCCCAGCGGTACTGAACCTGTGATCAGGCTTACTTGCGAGGCGCATGAGCAGAAGGAGTGTAAGGAGTTATATTCAAAGGTTGAATCAATAATCAAAAGAGCATGCGGGTAGGTTGAATGTACGAACGATGGGTAAGGGGCGGTGCAGCCATTAAGGAAGTGGAGGTTGAGGACAGGGATACCTATGGTGTATGCCCCGTATGCTATCGTGAGCTGAGAACCATTGGAGGGTTTGGGTGCGACCGGTGCGGCAGGGGCGTGTGCAGGGACTGCATAAGGAAATACAAGGATGAGTATTTGTGCCTGCAGTGCACAACTCAATTGAGCGAGGAGGAGCAGAAGAAGGTTGAGTCTGCTGATGAATTGGTAAATCCATTACCCTATGCATTCAGGCGCACCTTCCTGTGGTGGGCCGTGCTTGTTCTGCTTGTGGCACCCATTATGCTCAGTGCTGCCTGGTTCTTTTATACAGCAGGCAGCATGCTCGAGGCATCAATAGTTATAATAGTTCTAATCCTACTCACATGGTATTGGAATAACGAGACTGCAAGGTGGATTTGAAGCAAGGTTGGAGATGAGTTTATGAAGGCAGTGCTTTTAGCTGCAGGCGAGGGGAAGAGGCTTAGGCCTCTTACTTACACCAAGCCCAAGTGCATGCTTCCAATTGCAGGCAAGCCCATTTTAGAGCACGTTTTGATTTCGCTGCGGGAGGCTGGTCTCAGGCATGTTGTAATGGTTGTAAAGTACAAGCAGGACAAGATTACGAATTATTTTGGGGATGGGTCTAAGTTTGGAATGAGGCTTGAGTATGTTACGCAAGGCAACAGGTATGGTACGGCAGCTGCATTCGGCTCTGCTGAACAGCTTGTAAATGATGATTTTTTGGGAATGGCAGGGGATGTTATTTGCGATGCTGCTGATATCAAGGCTCTGGTTGAGGCGCACAGGAGGAATGATGGTTTAATGACTGTGGGGTTGAAGGAGGTTGAGGTGAAGGAGCAGTATGGAATTGCAGAAGTGAAGGATGGAATGATCACAGGCTTTGCCGAGAAGCCCAAGCAGTCCAAGAGCAAACTTGCAAATTCAAGCATTTACGCATTTGATAAAAAGACTTTTGATGAAATCAGGAAGATAAGGCCCTCTTCAAGGGGCGAGTATGAAATTACTGATCTGATTAAGAGCGGAAGGGCTAGGGCTTATGAGATGAAGGGCTACTGGCTGGACATGGGCGTGCCCTGGCAACTGCTGGATGCAAACAGGTATTTGCTTGATAAGATGCCTGAGAAGCGCGAGGGAAAGGTTGAGAACTGCACTGTAAAGGGCAAGCTGATGGTTGAGAAGGGTACGCGCTTGTTTGATTCATACATACAGGGGCCTGCATACATAGGCGCGGACTCTACAGTGGGGCCTCATGCATACATACGCGAGGGCACTTCCATAGGCAAGGGGTGCGACATAAGCGATTCGTCTACGGTTAAGAACAGCATTTTGATGGATGGGGTGAATGCAAAGCATTTGACTTACATTGGAGATAGCATAGTTGGGGATAGAGTGAACTTTGGTGCGGGCACGCAGGTTGCAAATTACCGCTTTGATGCTGGTACTATTAAGAGTTTGATTAGGGGCAACATGATTGATACTGGTAAGAGGAAGCTTGGCGTAATTATTGGTGATGATACTAAGACTGGAGTGCTCTCATGCGTGATGCCTGGCAAGAAGATTGGCTCTAATTGTTGGATTGGCGCGGGAGTGGTGGTTGATGAGGATGTGCCTGATGAAACTGCCCTGTTTGTAGAGCAGAAGCTGAAAAAGATTAGCAGGAGGAAGTGATTAGTCGGTTCTGTAAAGCTCGATTGACTGATAATCATCGTAGATTGCAAGGTAGTCGCCTTCCAGCAGGTAGTAGTACTGGGCCGTGTAGCCCATTGAACTGAAGAAGAGCATGGTGGAACTTGCGCTATAGGTTCCGTATTCATATGTATAGGGGCTTGCCCAGATGTAGCTTCCATCAGCACCCAGCACCACCATCACCCCTAAGTAATCATTCTGCCAAGTACCTACTAATCCGCTGGGCTGTGCTGGTTGCTCTGGCGTGGCTGGAGCTGTGGTGGGGGTGGAGGCTTGTGCAGGCTCATGGCCTGGCTTGTAAACTATGGTTTCAATTCCAGCAGGGTCTGTTAGAATTAGTTTGGTTGTACCGAGTAGATAGGTAAAGGTAATTCCACCTGCCTGGCCTGCTGGTATAATGGTGATTTCCTCTGCATCTGCACTATAGGTGCCCTGCACTTCATTCCCGCCCGTCTGCCAGCTGAAGCCCTTGTCTGCATTGAATTCAATGCTCACCCCGCGCTTTTCATTTTCCCACTCGCCCACCAATTTGGAAGGATCTGTTTGAAGGGGCTCGATGTCCGCAGCTTCATCCCCCACTGAATTGTAAAGCTCCTTGTAAACCTGCGTGCTGGGCTGGCCTAAACCAGCGTGCTGGCAGTAGATTGGAACCGAGCCTGCAAGATCGAAAATCCAGAACGATTCCGAGTTTATACGCGAGATGAAGAATTTGAATGATTCGCGCCATTCATCAACATATAGGTAGGCATGGGG